>CAZMAC010000124.1:0-8116 GCA_964564085.1 uncultured Hyphomicrobiaceae bacterium | reverse complement strand
GAGCTGAAAGAGCATATTTACACGCTGCCCGATCAGCCCGATCTTATCCCTTACCGGACCTCCTATTACGCCGAGCGATGGGCGTTCTGCATGGCTCATAACAGGCTTCAAGCGCTGCCGGATGGCAATTACGAGCCGGTGAACGATGCCTCGCTTCAAAACGGTCATCACACCTATGGCGACTATCTGCATCGTGGAGAAGCGCTAGACGAATTTCTGTTCTCCGCTCATATTTGCCATCCCTCGCTTGCGAACGACAATTGTTCGGGGCTGGCGCTGCTGACCTTGCTTGCCAAGCATTTATCACAGCGCAAAACGCGCTTGAGCTACCGTTTTCTTTTGGCTCCCGGCACCATCGGGACGATTGCCTGGCTTGCGCAAAACGAAGCGCATGTAGGACGGATCAAGCATGGGCTGACAGTGTCCTGCGTCGGCGATGGCGGCGGGCCGACTTACAAGAAAAGCCGCCAAGGCCATGCGCTTATCGACCGAGCTATGACGCATGTGTTAAATCACGTATCGCCTGCGCCGAACATTCTCGACTTCTTCCCTTACGGCTATGATGAACGCCAATATTGCTCGCCCGGCTTCAATCTGCCCGTCGGCATGTTTCAGCGCAGCCAGTTCGGGACGTTCCCGGAATATCATACCTCGGCGGATAATCTTGACTTCATCAAGCCGGAACATCTCGCCTCCTCTTACGACATGATCCTGCGCGTTATCGAAATTGCCGAACACGATGTGCGCTTCATCAATCTGTCGCCGAAATGCGAGCCGCAACTGGGCAAGCGCGGGCTCTATGGTGCGATCGGGGGCGATAAGGATTCGGCAGCCAAGAATATGGCGATGCTCTGGGTTCTCAATCTATCGGACGGCGAACATTCGCTGCTCGATATCGCCGAACGCGCCGGAATGCCGTTCCGGATCATTCGTTCCACAGCACAGCTTTTGCGAGATCACGAGCTTCTTGCACCAGCCGGGGCTGGGCCAGCTCAAGCTTGAAAATCAGGCCAGGCCTTATCCTTGTCCGACATGACGGTCACCGGCAGCGGCCATTCGATGCCGAAAGCCGGATCGTCATAGCGCACCCCTGTCGAGGCGGATGGCTCGTAAAAGGCTGAAATCAGATAGGCGAGTTCGACATCGTCCGTAAGCGTCTGAAAGCCGTGGGCGAAGCCCTTGGGGATATAGAGACGATTGCGGTTTTCCTCCGTCAGCTCGAAGGCGGCCCATTTCCTGAAGGTAGGCAAATCCGGGCGCAAGTCGATAATAACATCGAGGATCGCGCCTCTGAGGCAGGTCACGATTTTGACCTCGCCATGAGGTTCGCGCTGGAAATGCATGCCCCGAAGCGTTCCTTTTTCGCGCGAAAGCGATGCCGAATGCTGCACAAAACCTGTCTCAAGTCCGTGCTCGGCAAACTCGCGCTCGCAGAAGGTGCGGGCAAAGAAGCCGCGCGCATCTTTATTCGGTTCAAGGGCAATGAGCCAGGCGCCGGGCAGGTTCGTTTCCTCAAATTTCATACAGAAAAGCCTTTAATTTTGCTGTGACGGTGTCTTGGAATTGGCTGGCTCGGCGAGCGTTGTCGGTTCTTCTATTGAGGCAGGTTCTTTTGGTGCTTGGAGAACATCACCGGCCCAGGCGACAAGATCGGATGCATTCTTTTTGAAGGCGTCGTTCAGCGATGCGACGGCCGGGCCTGTGTCCGTTGACGCAGACGGTGACGTAGCCCGGAACAGTTTTGCGTCCATGATCTTCCCGTCCATATTCGCGATTTTAGCCGAAAATTCGACTTCGGCGACCGGCTCCGGCGTCGTGAACATTTGAAAACTGCGAATGTCGATCAGATGCTGATAATCGCCGATCAGCGCGTCCGCATGGCCGACGCTGTCAATATACCCTGCATTTTCAAAGCCTTGCACGATCTTGGCCTGAAGAAGCCGGGTCAGATTATCCGCCCAGCGGGGGCCGTGGGGCAGGGGAGCGTCGTCTTTCGTTTTGCGGAACAGGATATTCTGGCCGTCGAGTTGAAAGATGGCGGTTGGCAGAGGAACCATCAGCAGCCCGGAGAGTTTCTTGGCCGGCGTGTCGGATTTGGCGGGTACCGATAGATCGTAGACCTTGTCCGTGTCCGGTCCGCGCGATCCGCCCGTCATGCGCTCAAGACCGGAGAGAATTCCGTCGACCTTGCCGGAATTGCGGGCGAGCGCCCCTGAAAACTCATTGATATTCGCGATCAGCTCTTTGAAGGGCTCGGAATTTTCCTCCAAAATGCCTTGAAGCTTCAAAAGCGCCTCGCGGGCCGATTGTGTCACATTCTGTCCCGCGCCAGCCCTTGCCACAAGAGTCGGTGGTCCATCGGCCCTCTCGATCAGCGGTGCACCGCCGTCCCCGCCTGCCAACGCAATTGCGGCGACGCCGGTAAGCCCCTGATATTCGAGATCTACGGTCGTATCGCTGCGGATGGGCGTGGAATTGTTCACCGCAATCTCAGCCCGGACTTCATTGGGGCGGTCGGCGCTAATCCGCAATGCTGTCACTTCGCCAACGCGGATGCCGTTGAAGAGGACTGCAGACCCGCTCAACAAGCCCGAGACAGGGCCGTCAAAACGGATGTGATAGCTGGTGCGGTCGCGAAAGCCGCCGGCATTTTCGAGCCAGTAAACGAAGCCAAATCCGCCGCTGATCATCGCCAGCAGAAACAGCCCCATAAGGATATAACGCGCACGTATCTCCATCATTTGCCCCTATAATGCGAGTTCGGGGGATGCAGGCGCGATCATGCTGGCGCGCTGGCCCCGGAAGTAGGATTTCACCCAAGGGTGTTCAGACGCCATCATTGTCTCGATGGTTCCCTCGGTCACGACGACGCCGTCCGCAAGCGCGGCAATCCGGTCGCAGACTCTGTAAAGGCTCTCCAGATCATGCGTAATCATGAAAACCGTTAGCCCGAGCGTGCGCTGGAGCGTCTGGATCAGATCGTCGAAGTCGCTTGCCGAGATTGGATCAAGACCGGAGGTCGGCTCATCGAGAAAAACGATTTGCGGATCGAGCGCCAAGGCACGGGCCAGCGCAACGCGTTTCGTCATGCCGCCGGAGAGTTCGGAGGGAAATTTTTCTGCATCCCGCGCCGTCAGACCGACCATTTCCAGTTTGGCGATGGCGATTTCGTCCATCAGCCGTTCCGACAGGTGCAGATATTCGCGCATCAGAAATTGGACGTTCTGGCGCACGGTAAGCGAGGAAAACAGCGCCCCCTGCTGAAACAGGATGCCCCAATGGCGCTCGACCTTGCGCCTTTCTTCATCGCTTGCCTGATCCAGCCTGACACCCAGCACTTCTATCGTTCCGCCCCTTCTTGGGACCAAGCCGAGGATGGTGCGCAGCAGGACCGATTTACCTGCACCCGAGCCGCCGACGACGCCCAGGATCTCGCCCGGCCGGACATCGAGCGATAGGCCATGCAGCACGACATTATCGTCGAAACCAACCACAAGATCGCGAATTTTGATAACGGGTTCTGCCATAAGGGGCCGTTCACATGCCTATAGACGCAAAGAAGATTGCAAAGACGCCGTCCATGACAATCACCATGAAGATCGATTTGACGACTGAGTCGGTTGTCTTGAGGCCGAGCGACTCCGCGCTGCCCTTGACGCGCAATCCTTCCGCGCAAGCGACAAGGCCGATGACCAGCGCCATGAAAGGCGCCTTGATCATGCCGACCTGGAAATGGGTGAACGTAACCGCCTCGCGCAGCCGCTCGATGTAGATTTCCGGGCTCATGCCGCCATAAAGGGCCGCGACAAGCCCCGCGCCGAACAAGGCTGCGAGCGAGCCGAGGAAGGTCAGCACGGGCAGCGCGATCACGAGCGCTAAAATGCGGGGCAGGATCAGCACTTCGACCGGATCGAAGCCCATTGTGCGCAAAGCATCGATTTCCTCGCGCATTTTCATCGAGCCGAGTTCTGCCGTATAGGAGCTGCCGGAGCGGCCTGCAACCATAATGGCAACGATCAGGACGCCAATCTCGCGCAGGACCAGAATGCCGACCATATCCACGACATAAGCATCGGCCCCGAATTTGCGGAAATGGAAAAAACCCTGCTGCGAAAGAATACAGCCAATCAGAAAGGTAATCAGCATGATGATCGGGATGGCCTGCCAACCGACGCGGTCGAACTGATGGACAGCCGATGTCAGGCGGAAATGGGCCGGCTGGGCGATAACGCGAAAGACCGCACTGCCGAATGCGCCGAACATATTGATGAAGGGGATAAGCTCGCGGCCGAATTCTTCTATTTTGCGCCCCAGCCCGTCAAGTGTGCTCAGTAAACCACCGCGCCGCTGCGTCTCGTCAGCCTTGTCGCGGTTTGTCTGATGCATCTCTTCAAAAAGATGGCGGTAGTGATCGGGAAGTCCGACGATTTCAGCTTTATGCCCCTGGCTTTGCCAAGCGCGCACCAAACGCTCCAAAAGCCAGGCGCCGAAGGTGTCGAACTCGCGAACGCCGTCCATCTTGATCGACATTGCGGGCAAGCGATTAGCTGCTTCCGCCTGATCCTCGATAAGCGGCTCAAGCTCCTCGGCGTAAGGCGCGGTCCAGGATCCGCCGGCGGTCAATTCCAGACGCTGGCCGCTGATCGTGCTGCTTAAGACAGGCCCCGGCCCCATAGCTTAGCCCCAATGCCGATTTTTAAATTTCGACCTAACGAAATAAGCACTAACGCTTCATCCGTTAAAATAAAATGACGCTCACGATTTTGCGCGCGAACGGTTTGCCCGAGCATTGGTAGACGAGCATTGGGGGTTGCGTAAAGGATTAAAGGGAGGAAGGTTTAGCGCGGGGGCAGCTCCGAAATGAGGACGATACGGAAGGTCTTGAGCGAATCATCATCATGATCCCGGATCGACACATATTCGCCGGGAAGAAAGATGTGGTGGCCGAAGCGATAGCCGCTTTCATCGTCATCTTCGTCGCCGTGAATGTCGTAGTGAAACGCCCAGTGGCCGCCCGGCTTTCTGATGAGATGGCCGGTTTCTTCATCCTCATCGCCCCAAAAGCGGCGCACCTTACAGTCCCTGCGGTGGCTTTTCCAGGCCGCCGGCTCGAGATGACCATCGCCATCAATAGGCGCGACGAATTCATAACCATGCCGGTTGCTGCCCTGCGGGAAGTCGTGGTCGCGGGCAAGTTCGAGCCGGACCTTTTTTAGCGTCATTTTCTTATGCTCCTGAATTCTTAAGGTAGAAGTTGTCGCGTCAAGCCGAATACCCTGTATTCATCAAGAGCGCGATGCGCGCATTGATTTTGCGCAAGAACGGCTTAGCTCAGTTTGTTGTGAAGCCATCGGCTGGCGTGCCTCTTGGAAGCCATAAAGGGCTATGACAAAGTTTCACGCCCTCTTGCTCTTTTGTGTCAGTCTTCCTAAACGTTGAAACACCATGCAATACAACCCGCGCTGGCCGCAAAATATGGTCCATTCTTCGGCTGCCGATCACCCGCCCGTGCGTTATGGAAAGATTGGCGTGCTCATCGTCAATCTCGGTACGCCGGATGCGACCAGCTATTGGCCGATGCGCCGGTATCTCAAGGAGTTTCTGTCCGATAGGCGCGTTATCGAGATCAATCCGTTGATCTGGTGGTTTATTCTCAACGGCCCTGTTTTGAGCAAGCGGCCCTTTACCTCGGGCGAGGCCTATAAATCGATCTGGAACACCGAGCTCGACGAATCGCCGCTCAGGACGACGACCCGCAACCAGTCCGACCTGCTTGCAGCGAATTTCAAGGATCAGCCGCGCGTTATGGTCGACTGGGCGATGCGTTACGGCAATCCCTCGATTGCGTCGAGACTTGAGCATCTTCAGAGCAAGGGCTGCGAGCGTGTCCTGCTCGTCCCGCTCTACCCGCAATATTCAGCGGCCACGACCGCGACCGTATGCGACAAGGCTTTCGATGCGCTGAAGACCATGCGCTGGCAGCCGACCCTCCGGATCGCACCGCCCTATTATGACGATCCCGCTTATATCGAAGCGCTTGTTCAATCCATGAGAGGAAGCCTCGCCTCGCTCAGCTTCGAGCCGGAGGTCGTGATCGCCTCATACCACGGACTACCTCTGGAATATTTTCAAAAAGGCGACCCCTATCACTGCCATTGCGCAAAGACGACGCGGCTTTTGCGCGAGGCGTTGGGCTGGGACGAGAAGAAGCTCCTTTTCACTTTCCAATCGCGTTTCGGCAAGGCGGAGTGGCTCCAACCTTACACCGATGAGACCATCGAGCGGCTGGCGAAAGAGGGCGTCAAGCGGCTAGCCGTCGTCACGCCGGGATTTGCCTCCGATTGCGTCGAGACTCTGGAAGAAATCGCCATGGAAGCCAAAGAGACCTTCGTGGAGAATGGCGGCGAAGACTACGCAACGCTTCCCTGTCTCAACGACAGCCCTGAAGGCATGCAATTTCTCGACACCCACATCCGCCGGGAATTGCAAGGCTGGATCTAGAGCCTTATCCGCCCTGATTGAATCAGGGCCTCGGCTCTAACTATTTGTTTTATCGCGCTTTCCGAGCGGCGAACCGGTATCCACTTCGCCTGAAAGCGCTCTAGTGGTTCGACGCAAACATTTGCATCCCCGCGAGGCAAGCTCATTTGCAAATGTATGCGTCATAAGAACCACTAAGTGAGTATTCGTTTCTAGTGGAGCTTTTGAATTTAACATTTGTGAACGAGCCTGACTGCGACCGGGACTCAAATGTTAAATTCGCTCCACTAGAACCGGATAGAAAAGCGGTTATCGCTTTCGGGAAAAAACCGACCTAATCGCCCAGGCTAAAGACTTTCTGTCGATACGACAGGAATAAAACAGGCGCGATTTCGCGAAAGCCTTGACTTTTTCCGTCGTTTAATAGCCGGTGCCTCGCTTTGTATGCTTCTCTTTCGCCAAGCAATACTTTACATACAAGTTGGGCGGCTAAGCGGGAGATCGATTCATGACGGCGTTTACGATTTTCGTTGTCTTACTTCTTGTTCTGATCGTCGTCACGCTTATCGCAACGGCGACGGTTGTCCCTCAAGGATTTAATTACACTGTCGAACGGATCGGGCGCTATGCACGCACGCTGAAGCCCGGCCTCGGCATCATCATGCCTTTCATCGAGCGTATCGGCCACAAGATGAACATGATGGAGCAGGTGCTTGATGTGCCGACGCAGGAAGTCATCACCCGCGATAATGCGATGGTCAAGGTCGATGCGATTGCATTTTATCAGGTGCTGAATGCTGCTCAGGCCGCTTACGAAGTTAGGGATTTGGAATCGGCCATGCTCAATCTGACCATGACCAACATTCGCACGGTGATGGGCTCGCTCGATCTCGACGAGTTGCTGTCAAACCGCAATGAGATCAATGCCCGTCTTCTGCATATCGTCGATGAAGCGACCAATCCGTGGGGTCTGAAAGTCACGCGTATCGAGATCAAGGATATCGACCCGCCGCAGGATTTGGTCGCGGCCATGGGACGGCAGATGAAGGCAGAACGCGACCGGCGGGCGATAATTCTCGAAGCAGAAGGCAGACGCCAGGCCGAAATTCTACGCGCCGAGGGCGAAAAGCAGGCCCAAGTGCTGGCGGCGGAAGGCCGGAAAGAAGCGGCATTTCGGGACGCCGAAGCACGCGAGCGCCTGGCGGCGGCCGAAGCGCGGGCAACGCAAGATGTCAGTGACGCGATTTCCAGCGGAAATGTTCAGGCGATCAACTATTTTGTCGCCAATAATTATGTTGGCGCACTGAAGGAGCTGGCAAAAGCGCCGAATCAGAAGGTGCTTATGCTTCCCGTCGAAGCGACGAGCTTGATCGGTACGATTGGCGGCATCGCCGAAATTACGCGCGAGGTGTTTGGCGGGGGCAGCGGCGGCGATAGTAGCGCTAAGTCGAACGGTGCCGACAAATCCGGAAACACGCCAAAGATAAAGACCGCGACGGCGCCGCAGGATGGTTCGGCTCCCGATACTTAAATAGATGAGGAAGATCGTGACGCGGTTATCCGGAGTGATCAACCCGATCCAGAGCAATTTCCGCTCAAGTGGACACCGGTTGAGCGCAAGAAATTGCGAAAAAAC
>CAZMAC010000123.1:0-8121 GCA_964564085.1 uncultured Hyphomicrobiaceae bacterium | reverse complement strand
ACGGGATCGCTTGGCAAGCTGTTCTCCGAGGCGCTGGAGAATATCGATAAGAAGCAGGTAGAAGGTGTGCGCGCAACCGGCGCAAACCAGCTTCAACGTTACCGCTTCGGCGTGATTCCGCAGATCTTACCGGTCTTCCTGTCGCAGACCATCTACTATCTGGAATCCAATACGCGCTCGGCGACCGTGATCGGCGCGCTTGGGGCAGGCGGAATCGGGCTCCTGCTCGTCGAGACGATGAAGACGCAACGGGACTGGGAGAATGTCGCCTATCTGATCGTGCTAACCATTCTGCTCGTCATTGCGATGGACGCTCTCTCGTCCTGGTTACGCCAGCGACTCATCGCCGGCCGGCAAAGCTGAGTCCGACCGGACCGTCAGTTGAAACATACATTTTTGTGAGATGAGCAAATGCCGAGGAGCGGTCGTTCGCGTGGCTCCCCTCACTCTAAACGGTTCAAACTGGCTAATTTTCATGATTTCGGATTAATTGGGTCCAAATCACCCTGATCTGGTGGATTTGCGAAGGGAATCTCATGGCTGCCGACGCGGTCGCGCAACGCAATGTCCTCGTCCTTACGGCCGCACAATCGCTCGGCGGTGCAAGTCCCGTCATCATCATCTCGCTCGGCGGTATGGTGGGCCAGATCCTTGCTCCAAGCCAGGCACTTGTCACATTGCCGGTCAGCGTCTTCCAGCTCGGCCTCGCTCTCGGTACGATCCCGGCCGCCTACACCATGCGCAATATCGGACGGCGCGACAGCTATCTGATTGGGGCATGCATTGGGATCGTTGCCGGCTTGACAGCGGCTTACGGCATTGTGGTGGGAACCTTTGCACTGTTCTGCCTCGGCACCTTCATTGCCGGTTTCTATAACGCCTTTGTGCAAAGCTACCGTTTCGCAGCCACGGATGCCGCAACAGACAGTTATCGGGCACGTGCGATCTCCTGGGTCATGGTCGGGGGACTGATTGCCGGGGTGATCGGGCCGCAAGTGGTGATCTGGACACGCGACAGCGTGAGCGGCGTACCCTTTGCCGGCGCCTTCATCGGTCAAGCCGCGTTGGCCATTTTAGCGCTTCCGGTGCTTGTCTATTTCCGGAATTCCCAGCCAGCGGTCTCGGCCTCAAGCACAGGCAGCGGCCGTCCACTCATCGAAATCCTGACAATGCCGCGCTTCATGCTCGCTGCGGCGACGGGCCTCGTCTCCTACGGGCTGATGAGCTTTGTCATGACGGCCTCACCCATCGCCATGGTGGCATGCGGCCACAGCGTTGGCGAAGCGGCTCTCGGCATTCAATGGCATGTCTGGGCGATGTTTGGCCCGAGCTTCGTTACCGGCCATCTGATCACGCGCTTTGGCAAGGAACGCATCGCCGCGACGGGGCTTGTCCTGATCGCCATCTCAGCCATTATTGCGCTTTCGGGACTGACACTGATCCAGTTCTGGGTTTCGCTGATCCTGCTCGGCGTCGGTTGGAATTTCGGCTTTATCGGCGCAACCGCCATGGTCGCCGACTGTCACACGCCGGAGGAGCGCGGCAAAGCGCAGGGCGCGAATGATTTCATGGTCTTCGGCACTGTGGCGGCGGCGTCTTTCTTCTCAGGGACAATGCTGAACTGGTCCGGCTGGGAGTCGATAAATTGGCTGGTCTTCCCCGCTGTCGCACTGGTGCTTGTGCCGCTGCGCTGGCAAGCTGCAAGGCGATACCCAGCTGTGGTACGATAGCGTATTTTATGGAGCAACTCTTTGCGCTTGAAGAAGCTGCGGGATCTGGCTAGGCACATCGGCAACGGCAACACCGGCGGCTTCCAGGGCTTTCCGCTTCGATGCATAATCGCCTTTGCCTCCGGACACGATTGCGCCGGCATGCCCCATTTTCTTATCCGGCGGCGACTGACGCCCCGCGATAAAAGCGACAACCGGCTTGTCCATGCTGCGTGCATAGTCGGCCGCTTCTTCTTCCGCATTCCCGCCAATCTCACCGCAGATCACAACCGCCGCCGTCTTTTCATCCGCGTCAAGAATACGAAGCGCATCGGCTGTGTTCGTGCCGACCATCGGATCGCCGCCGACACCGTAAAAGACCGACTGCCCCAACCCGGCTTGCGCAATGTTGAGGCTGATCAGCGTCCCGAGACTGCCAGACCGCGAGATGATGCCAATCTTGCCAGGCCGGAAAACACGATCATTAAAAGCAGGCATAATGCCGACAAAACACTCACCGACTGTGACAAGCCCTGCAGTATTCGGCCCTACGATGCGCGTGCCGTTGGCGGCAGCCGCGACATGCATCTCCATCACATCGTGAGCGGGGATGTGCTCGGTCAGGCAAACGAGGAGCTTTGCCCCGGCCTCGCAGGCGTCGATCGCGGCATCCTTGGCCATCAGTGGAGGAATAAACATACAAGCGATGTCAAAGGGCGCGATTTTTGCCGCCTCGTGGGCGCTGGAAAAAACCGGCACGCCAAGATGCTCCGTACCCGCCTTACGTGGATTGACGCCGCCAACCACCGTCGAGCCATAGGTCTGCATCGCCTCGGTCCAGAAAGTGCCCTGCTTGCCGGTGATCCCTTGAATAAGGATGCGGTCGCTCTTGCGCGGGATCATGACGCGGCCCTCTCATTAGCAGCGGCAACGGCGGCTTTGACCGCATCGTCCATCAGATCGTAAGGCTTAATGCCAAGCCGCTGCTTAACGAGTGCAACGGCTTCATCCTCGCCTGTGCCGTGAATGGTGAAGAAAACGGGGATGTCCGGCTTCAATTCTTCCCAGGCATTGACCACACCTTCCGCCATCACATCCGTTCGGGCAAATGCACCGCAAAAATTCACGAGCAAGCTTTTGATGTTGGGATTTTCCAGAAGGATCGATAAGGCGACTTTCGCCTTGGTATAAGCTTCGCCGCCAATTTCGAGGAAATTCGAAGGCCGCCCGCCATAATGGGCAATGACGTCCATCGTCGTCATGGTCAGGCCGGCGCCATTGGCGAGCACGCCGACAGAGCCACCGAGCTCGATATATTTCAGCCCGGCGGCAGCGGCTTTGGCTTCCAGCTCGGTCTGCTTTTCAGCCGCTGCGAGGGAGACAATCTCCTCCTGTCGTGAAGCGGCGCTATCATCGATCGTCAGCTTGCAATCGAGCGCGACGACGCGGTTATCTTCGGTAATCACAAGCGGATTGATCTCGATCAGTTCGGCATCTACGGCTCGATAGGCCTGATAAAGGTTCAGCAATGTTTCGGTCAGCTCGTCGGCCACCCGCTCCAACCCGAGGCCAGCGATTGCATCTCGCGCAACAGCCTCACTCAAGCCCTCCAAAATCGGGATCTCGAAGTGGCGCATCGCACCGGGGTCTGCCTCCGCCGCTTCTTCGACATCCATCCCCCCCATTGGAGAAAAAAGCAGCATCGGGCCCTTGGACGCATTGTCGTTGAGAATAGCCGCATAAAGCTCGCGTGCGATTGGCGTCTGCGCTTCGATCAGCACTTTTTCAACCGGCCAGTCGCCGATCGTCATTCCGATGATCGCGGCTGCGTGCGTGCGCGCCTCCTGCTGTGTTGCCGCGAGCTTTATGCCACCAGCCTTGCCGCGTTTGCCGGTGGGGACCTGCGCTTTGACCACGCAGGGACCGATCCGCCCCGCGACGCTTTCCGCCTCATCCGGCGTCTTTGCAAGCGCGCTTTCCGGCACCGCAACGCCAAAACGTTTTATTAGCGGTTTTGCGGCGTGCTCCTCGAAATTCATGACAGACGATATCCTTTTATTTGCCGAAGCGGTTCCAATACGGCCCGAACAGCTCTTCTTCGGTCGGTTTATCCTCCGGGATCGTCGTTACAAGATGCGTGACGTTCATAAAGTTCCGGTAGCTGAGATTGTCGCTGATCGTATTGCCGGCCCATGTGCCGCCTGCCATCGAAAGCGTGAACGGCAATGCGTTGTTGAAGCTGCCGCCATTGCCGAATGTATGCGCCTGATTGACGAGAACGCGGACCACATCGGTGTTTTCTGCAATGATCCGGGCGTGATCCAGGTCTTTTGTATGGATACCGACCGAGTGCCCTTTGCCATTGACCTCAAGAATAGCGTTCACGATGCGCTGCGCGTCAGCAAAATCGCGCGCGCGGTAGACAGTCAGGATGAGCGAGAGCTTTTCATCGGCGAAACTATGCTTCCCGCCGACCTCCGGTTCTTCGACCATGAAGAATTTGCGAGTGGCGGCTTCAGCCGGCAGATGCATCACCTCCGCCAGGACATTTGCGTCTTTCGCGATGACATGCCGGTTCAGCTTGCCGTCAATCCAAAGCGTTTCGCGAACGCTTTCGCGTTCGGCCTCGCTGCAGCGCCAGCCGCCTGCCCGCTCCAGCGCCGACATGGCGGCTTCATAGATGTCATCGAGGATGACGACGGCATTTTCCGACGAGCAGGAGGTCGAATTATCAAAGATCTTTGAGGCACAAATCTTCTCAGCCGCGTCGTCGAGGTCGGCCGTGGCATCGATAATGACGGGGACATTCCCGGCACCAACGCCAATAGTCACAGTGCCGGATTGCATCGCCCGCCGGACATTATCCTGCGAACCTGTCACGACAGCGAGATCGACCTGCCGGAACATCTCTTCCGTCATCGCTTTCGAAACGGGCGGCGGCAGGAGCTGAACGAGATCTTCAGGGTGCCCGCTCTTCTTCAGCTCGGCGCGCATCAGATCGACAGTCTTCGCTGTCGTTGCGGCGCCAGCCGGGGACGGGGCGATGATCACCGCATTGCCGCCTTTCAGCGCCATCATCGCCTTGTTGACGGGCGTTGCAGCCGGGTTTGTCGAGGGGCAGACCGCGCCCACGACACCAACGGGCTTGCCATATTTGACAAGACCGCGCTCCGGTTCCTCGGAAATCACCCCGACGGTTTTGGCCCGTAAAAGATCGCGCAGCGTACCGAAGGTTTTACGCTGGTTCTTGATGATTTTGGACGCGACATTGCCTAGCCCGGTATCCTCCACGGCGAGTTCGGCAAGCATCTGAGCATGCTCAGGCTTATAGATCGACCAGGCGAGCGCGCGGACCGCATCATCAACGCGAGATTGATCGTGATTTTCGTAGCGGGCCATCGCGGCGCGCGCGCGGTCGACGGTTTGCGCAACCGCAATTTTCGGATCGATTTCTTGCGAATTCATCTTATCTCAATGTTAAAACGGACACCGCCCAATGCAGCGTGAGCAAAGCGGTGTCCGCTATTTTCATTTTGTGGAAGAAAGCTTTATTTCAGGTCTTTCAAAAGCTCTGTCAGGTAGGCCTGACGCTTCTTCCACATCTCCTGAACCTCTTGGCGGGTCATAATTCTCATTGGCGATCCGCCAGCCTTCATCTGTTTGGCAACGCGCGCGTTCTTAAACATTTCCGGCACGGCTTTGGCGAGCTTCTCGATGATCTCCGGGGGTGTACCTTTAGGTGCCATGACGCCGCGGAAATTCACTGAAGAGTCGTCCACGTCGTAGCCCTGTTCCTTGAAGGTCGGAACGTCCGGCAGGAACTCTTTGTTGCGCTCCACATCCGCAATGGCCAGAATTTTCAAATTGTCGCGGCTGCGATAGGCATCCGACAGATTATTGATGCCGACCATGATCTGACCGCCAATGACGTTTTTAAGAGCTGGAGCGCCGCCTTTTTCCGGGACATAGGTAAATTTCGCGCCTGTGCTTTTTTCGAGCTGCAGAAAGGCGATGTGATGACCAACATAAAGGCCGGCGCCATTGACCGTAACCTTGCTAGGATTGTCTTTCGCGAATTTGACGAGATCGTCCAGGCTATTGAACTGGCTGTCTTTATTGACAATGATCACGGCCGGATCCGCGCCCCAATTTGCAATGGGCTCAAGATTATCGATAGCGTATTTCGTATCGAACTTGATCGATTGCGCAATGAAATGCGGTACATTGTAAGCGGCAAGCTCGTAACCGTCGCTGCCTGCGCCTGATGCAAATGCATTCCAGCCGACTTTACCACCGGCGCCCGGCTTGTTGATGATGACGATCGGCTGACCGAGATATTCTTCGTTTGTTGCCACCATCGTCACGATCCGGGCCTGGAAATCCGTTGCACCGCCCGGGCTATAGGAAACCATTAGGCTGACAGGCCGGTCAGGATAGTCTTGTGCCAGGGCCGGTAGGGCGAAGCTCGCTCCGACCGCTATGGCAAAGGCTGCCAATATTTTTTTCATGTCGTTTCTCTCCCTTTGCTAATTGACGCATATCTGCCAAGTGGGCAGAGCTGTTCATTTTTCGTTTAAAGAAATAGTCCGCGAGGCGTTTGCACACGTAAGCCCAAAGCGAAGACAACATATATTAGCGAGATGAAGCCCGCTGTTATCACAACACGCATCAGCCAAGATTTCAGCTCCCCATGCGGTGTCGGATCGTAAAGCGTGTATAGGGTAAAAAATGTGGCTGTTGCAGCGGCATAAAAGCCAAAAACCGGTGCAAGCAGAAAGACATAGACCAGCATGATGGCGAGTGCTGGTGCGATCTTCTGAAACTCGTAAAGCGATACGCCGGTGCCTGTCCTGTTGGCCCCGCGCACAGCACGCCAAAGGCCGTAAACAGCCAAGCCGACCATAACGACGGATATAAGCTGAGGGAACAGGTAAGGCTGGGGATCCTCAACGTTAAAGCTGACGAAGGCAACCCAAAGACCAATCGCCAGAATAATTGCCGCAGCGATCGATTGCTGCACCGGTCCTGCAACGTTGCGTCTCTCGCTCATGTCGTAGCCTCTCTCAGAGCATCCAGACGCCGAATTCGAATTTCGGAAATAACGGAGTAGACAATTGATAAAACGACAAGAGAAATCAGCAGCAGATTTAAGGAGCCGGTCAGGAAATAGGCGAACATTCCATCTCCGGCCTGGGCGATGATACGTCCTTGTACATAGTTGGACTCCGCGATCGGCCCCAGGATCACGCCCAGAACGAGCGGCGCAGGACTAAAACCAAAGCGCTGCAGAAAATACATGGCGATACCAAGCACGAGCATCACGACGACGTCTGAGTGCGAATTCTGAACCGAATAAGCACCGAATACGGAAAGAACAAGGATCCCACTGGCAAGAATCGCCGGCGGTATTCGAACCACGTGAGCGGCGAGACCGGCTATATAGAGGCCAAATATGACCATGAGCAGCTGGCCGATCAGGAGGGAATTGATAAAGGCCCATGCAACATCGGCGTGGTTCACGAAGAGATTGGGACCGGGGAAAATGCCGTGGATCAAAAGACCGCCAAGCAGAACAGCCGCGGTTGGGCTTCCTGGCACCGACAGGGTAAGCAGCGGAACGAGAGACGGCCCGACCATGGCATTATTCGCGCTTTCCGCGGATATAACGCCTTCCGGCTCTCCGGTTCCGAACTTATCGCGTCTCGATGAAAAGCGGCGCGCCTGATCGTAAGCGACGAGCCCGGCAATTTGCCCGCCCGCTCCCGGAATGAGGCCTATGATGACGCCGGTGATACTCCCGATGCTATAGGCCCGCACGCGATTAAGTGTTTCGCCGATCGATTTCCAGACACTATGCGCCTTGACCTCGATTATCTGGTAGGTCCGCTGGTGACGGCCGCCCTCCAGCATTTCGATGACCTGAGGAATGGCGAATAACCCAATCAGCGCGGGGATGATGTGCACGCCGCCTTCGAGATGATCGGAAAATATGAAACGCTCAACACCCTGGATCGAATCGTAGCCGATCATGGCAATCCACAAGCCGAGGCAACCGGCTAAGAGCCCTTTCACGACGGATTTGGAGTCAAGCGAACCAATGATCGTCACGCCGAGAATTGCGATCCAGAACATATGAGACGGACCGAAGCCGAGCGCCCATTGGGCGAGCACCGGCGTCAGAAAAATCAGCACAAGAACGCCAAGAACGCCCCCGATAAAGGACGATATGAAGCAAAGCTGCAGCGCTTTGGCCCCATCGCCCCTTTTCGCCATCTCGTGACCGTCAAGCGCCGTGGCAATATTGGCAGGCGCACCGGGGATCTTCAGAAGAATGGCGCTGACCGCACCTCCAGCGACAGTTGCCGTATAGGCCGCGCCAAGCAGCATGAGCCCTTGTGCCGGGTCCATATGG
>CAZMAC010000122.1:0-8159 GCA_964564085.1 uncultured Hyphomicrobiaceae bacterium | reverse complement strand
GCGCTCTCATAATCGAGCTGGCTGTTATCGGCGACGGTGACGACGCCGCTATTGGGATCGATGGCGAACAGCCCGCCCGCATCGTCCGACAAGGAATAGGTGACACTGTCGGTCGTATCGGCATCGGAGGCGAAGGCGGTGACGCCGACGACCGTGCCGATGCTCGCATTCTCCGTCACCGTATTGACCGAAGCATCACTGTCCGAGATCGAACTGACATCGTGCTGCGGCTCGTCAATTGCGACATCTTGGTCCGGAATTCTAAGGTCGCCGGTAGATTTCTGCGATCTTCCGGGAAAACCATCAAAATCGGACGCCTGCTCCTCCGGACCGTTTAAGTCTGTCAGTGATAAATCCGGGACCGTGTCGGACCAGGATTGCGGAGAGCGTGGCGCATCCTCCGGTTCATCTAGATGGGACAAATCCTCCGTTTGCTGATCCGAAAATCGTCCGAATTCATTGCCTGCTGAATTTGGTACCGGTGGCTCGCCCGTTGCCGATCCCGGTAGCGCAGTATCGATGAGATTGCCGTCGTCAGATCGGTAGGCTGAAGAATTCTCCTCTGTTTCCGAGAAGGAATTGAGGCCGCCCGATTCCGAGTCAGCGGCATTGCCCGGATAAACCATGTCAAAACGCTGAGGCGCGACCTGGTCGCCGTCGATACGTTGGTCGAGCTTTTGGCGCATCTCATCCAGGGCTTTGGTGAAATCCGCCGATAGCTTTGACAATAGCTCGTTAAAACGGTCGAACATGAACGGTACGCATCCTCAGGCGTTACGTGAAGCATGACAAAGTAACTGCAGACCTGAGATTGAACCAGCGAATACATCCGGCAAACTGAAGTAAAAGTTTTGATATTAGGTGATATTTTAAACATAAAACATGGAATCATTTTTACAGAAAAACAAATTATATATTTTTAGAAATTTTTAATTTGGAATAATGAATTTTTTATTTTTACAAGCACTAAAAATCAATCCGTTTGAGATTTGTTGACTTTATTGTGCCATGACAAGTCTAGAGATCTCAATTTTAAAAGTATTCTGGATATGAGTCGGGTCGTCGGAACCCAAGATATAGAGGACATTGCTGCGTCGACGGTTTTCTCCGATACCGCCGACCCGGACGGCGCGCGCGTGCAGCCGCCCGCTCCCTCGGGCTCTTTCGCAAGACTTCTGCTTTACAGCTTCGATCTGCCCGCGCCGGTCATTGCCGCATCCTTTATGATCAACATATTGGGTCTGGCTTTGCCATTGGCTGTCTTGCAGGTCTTCGACCGTGTTCTGCAAAATCAGTCATACAACACGATGATCGTGCTACTGACAGGTTTGATTTGCGCCATTGTGGTCGAAACCATCCTGCGGATCGCCCGCAATAAGCTCATCAGCCAGATCGCATTGCATGAAAGCTTTCATCTTCAAATGCGTGCGGCCGCCAGCCTGTTGAGCACGCCGCGCATCGTCGCGGCAAAACTGCCGCCCAAAACGGCCGCCGACGCTTTGACCGGTGTCGATGAAATGAGCCAGTTTCTTGCCGGAAACGGACGGCTGGCTCTGCTCGATTTCCCGTTTGTTCTTCTGTTTCTCGGTATCATCGCCGCAATCGGCGGCTATATCGTCGTTACTCCGATCATTCTGATAATCGTTTTCACCGTCTGGACGATTTATTCCAGCGCGGCGATGAAAGCCATTCTGCGCTCCCAGATGCAACTGGAGAATGAGCGCTTCGCCTATTACACCGAATGCCTCAAAGGCATCGCCACGGTCAAATCGCTGGCGGTCGAGCCGCAAATGCTGCGCCGTTTTGAGACGATATTACAGTCGGGCCTGCCTTTGGGGCTGGATCAGGTGCTGAGCGCCAATCGGATGGCCGCTTCGGGCCAGCTCTTTGCAAGCCTGACCATGATTTCCGTCGTATCCATCGGGGGCGCGATGGTCATTCAGGGAATGATGAGCATCGGTGCGCTGGCGGCGTGTACGCTAATTACGAACCGCGTCGTCCAGCCCGTTATGCGGATTATTGCCGTATGGGGGCAGTTGGAGACGGCCAGGCTCGCCCAGGAACGCTTTATGCCCGTCATCAACCTGCCTCAGCAAGCCGCAAGCGCAATCGAGGAGGCTGGCCCGGCTTCGGTTGAGCTTGCCAGCCTTGCAATGGGCGATCGGGAAACGCCCGGCTCTTCTTCAAGCGCCGCCATCAATCTGAAGATAAAGCCGGGAGAAATTATCGGGATTATCAGTCGAAACTTTACGCAGCGCAAGGAGCTTTTCGGTCTTTTGCGCGGAACGCTCAAGCCCACACAGGGGGCCGTGCTGATCGATGGCGCGGATCCGTCCAGCCTGGACGGAGATGCAATTCAACAAGGCATTTACTTTCTCAGCAGCTCCCCGGCGATATTTCGCGGCTCCATACTGGACAATATCTCAATGTTTCGTTCCATCAGCTATGGAACGGCCATCTCCACGGCTCGCGCGCTCGGCCTAGAACCCATCATCCAAACGCTGCCCGATGGCTTTGAGACCCAGTTGAACGACATCGGAGCCTCCGCGCTGCCGACCGATATTCTTCAGGCGATTTGCGTGGTCAGGGCGGTCGCGATGAAGCCGCGCATGGTTGTTTTCGATGTGAGGCGGATTCCGCCCGATGATGTCAGCACCAGAGCCTGTACGCAGGCGATAAACGAGCTTCGCGGAAACACGACAATCATTATCCTGGGGAAAAATATCTCGGAGATGAAGGAGGCAGACCGGATTTTCGCCTTACAGGGCTGGACCCTGGAGAAAATCGTCCAGCGGACCAAAAAAAGCGTCAGTGAGCAGAGCAGGAAGCTGATCGCGGAACGCTTTGACTTGGACAAAGATGATTAGGTGAGGTAAAGCATGGACAACGCAACGCCTCAAAATCATGCCGAAATGCAGCAAAAGCCGGCTGCAGCCGCCTGCTTGTGGCCATTGCTCAGTGCGCTTGAATGGGAAGGTGAGCCCCGTCATCTTTACGAAGCGCTTCCCGATGGCGCGATCATCTCAGACTTTTACTCCCTGCGCGCTGTCCTGGCGAACCTCAATTTCAGCACCGTCAGACTGAAGGAAGGGATCAACCGGCTCAGCGGAGACGATTTGCCGGCTTTGCTCCTGACAGATGACGGTGATGTCTGTGTCGTCGTGGACCGCGTCTCTTACGGCAAGGTCGAGGTCTTCAAAGGCAGTGACGGCCGGGTCGAGACGGTTGAGACAGCCGCCCTCAAGGGAGAGCTATTCCTGGTCCGCCAGGCCGAGCCCGTCAATCCGAGTACCTATCAGGGACGGTTCGGCTGGCTCAGCACACTCGTCGAACGCGAGAGAAGCGGAATTCAGCTCTTATTCGCCGTTACGTTTTTGATCAACTGCCTTGCCCTGTCATTGCCGCTCTATCTCTTGACGGTGTTCGATCTGGCGATCGGTGCAAAATCCACCATAACGATTGCGACTCTGACAGGCGGGGTTGCAATTCTTATCGCCAGTGAGGTCGTATTGCGCGAAGTGCGGGCGCAGGCCTTAGCCCGCCTTGCCATGCGCTCACAAACCTATGTCATGATCTCCGCTTACGAGCGTATCCTCCGCTTGCCGATTTCCTATCTCGAGACGGCATCGGTTACCGGACAATTAAATCGTTTGAGAACGTTTGAATCCGTCCGGAATATTTTTAGCGGCCCGGTGGCGGCCTCGTTGTTGGACATTCCCTTTATCACCGTCTTCGTCATTATGGTTTTTGTGATCGGCGGCTCATTGGGCTGGCTTCTCGTTATTTTCCTGGGCGCGATCTCATTGCTCGCCGTCGCCTTTATTCCGCGTGTGCGCGAGCAATCGCAAAGAGCCAGCCTCGCGCGTGCGGCGACCTATGCTTTCCGCAATGACTTTACAAATCATCTCACGACGCTGCGGGATTTCGGGGCAGAAAAAATCTGTATGCAGCGCTATCGCAATCTGGTCGCCAACCAGTTGGCCGAAGCCATTCAGGTTCAAAAAATGGGCTTTACCGAACAGACCCTGGCGCAAACCTTTTCCATGGCGACGGGGGCCCTCGTGGTCGGCTTTGGCGCGGTCAAGGTCATCGAGGGGGACCTTTCCATCGGTGCCCTGACAGCGGTGATGGCTATTGTCTGGCGTGTGCTTTCGCCGATCCAGACGGTCTTGCTCAATGTCAGCCGTGTGTTCCAGTCGCTCGATACGGCAAGACAGATCAATCAGCTCATGACCCTGCCTCAGGAGACCAAGACAACGCTGACACGGTCCTATGAGCGTTTGCGCGGCGACATCGTAATGGAAAATGTCAGCTATCGGGCGAGCGGTCAGATCCTGCCGATCTTAAGAGGCATTGATCTGAGCATTAATGCAGGCGAGCTGGTGGCGCTGACCGGCGCGCCGGGGCCGAGCCGGAGCACCGTTCTGAAACTGATTGCCAATCTCAACCCGGTCGGGTCCGGGCGCATCCGCATAGACGGTTGCGATATCCGCCAGTTCGATACGAGGGAACTCCGCCGCTGTATCGCGCTGGTGAATGAGGAGCAGATGATTTTTTCGGGCACATTGGCGCAAAATCTGCTTCTCGGTAATCCGCTGGCGGAAGAGCATGAGATTCATGACGTCCTGGTGGAGACGGACCTTCTTCGCTTTGTCAATCAATTGAGCGATGGCCTGCAAACCGATGTCACCAGTGTCTTCAGTAGCGGACAGGGCGCATCCATCCGTCAAAAGATACGGCTCGCCCGCGCTTATTTAATGTCTCCATCGATTTATCTGTTTGATGAGCCGACCAAGGACCTTAGCCCGAGCGGGCAATCCGCTTTCCTGACCAAGCTGCACGCGCTGAAAGGGAAGACCACCGTTATCGTCAGAACGTCCGATGAGCGCATCCTCAGGCTTGCGGATAAGAGCCATTTTTTTCACACGGGGCGGATCATAGATAATCCGTCCGCTGGCGGACCGAGACCGGCGCCTGCCTCTAAGGGACAGCGAAGCCGCGCGGCACCGCAAAAAGGAGCTTTGGTGTCATGACCGAAAAATTGCGCATATTTCAGCGTGTCTCCCAGCAGGATCAGGCCGTCAGCACTTGTTCTTTTTTTGCCGTAATGTCTTGCGCATGGACACACATCCGTTCGAGCAGGAATTACTCTGATTTGTTTGAGCCGAGGGTCTGGTCATGAATCCGCAACTTGATCGTTTGCCCGCTCTTCCCGTCGAATTTCGGGATGATATGAACGTAAAGCTGACCAAGCGCATGATCTATGCCGTGGCGGCGATGTTATTTGCCTTGCTGACCTGGTCGGCTATTGCGCCGATCGAGGAAGTTTCCCAGGCCTCCGGCAAAATTGTCCCGTCTTCGGCGATCAGCCAGGTTCACCATCTGGAGGGCGGGATTGTCGAACATGTGCTGGTCAGCGAAGGGGCAAGTGTTAAGCGCGGCGATGTGCTTGTCCGGCTTAGCCCTAACCAAGCCTTAAGCGATCTGACGCAACTCGAAGCGCGCAGCGCGCATTTGCGTCTGAAATGGCTTCGCCTCGATGCATCCCTTCATAAGCAAAAGCCGGACTTCGGACAGCTTGGCGAGCGCTATCCGAGATTGCGCAGAGAGCAGGAGCAGACATTCAAGAAAGACAACGCGCAGGCCCATGAAGCCGAAGAGCAGCTTAAGCTGGCTATACAGCGCGTCAAAGGCCAACTCGAAAGCAGCAAAAAAGAAGTCGCAAGCCTGATCGAGCAAGTCGATGTCTACGGTCAGCAGGCAGCGATCCGTGAAAAGAGCCACTCGAAAGGTTACACCTCACGCTACACTCTGCTTCAGGCAAAATCCGTTCTCGAAGAAAGCCGGCAGCGTCTGGTCAGCGCTATGGGAAAAGTCGCTGAGTTCACGAAAATGCTTGAGGAAACACGTGCCAAGCTTCGCGAAACGGTCGCCCTTCGCGCAAAGACGCTTGCCGAGGACCGCGCCGAAACGGCGGCGCAACTGGCCGAAGTCAACGAGACTTTAGAAAAATACCGGGATCGCGCCGTGCGACTGGAGGTGAAAGCGCCGATTGACGGGGTGGTACAGGCCCTTGCGGCGAATGTGCCGGGGGTCGTTGTAAAGCCGGGCGAGCTGGTGGCTGAGATTGTTCCGGCAGCGGACGGGATCATGGCCGAGGTGTCGCTCCAGCCGCGCGATATTGGTCATGTCCGCAAGGGCGACTCCGCCGAAATCATGTTAAGCAATTACGACGTCAACGCGGTCGGCATCATAAAAGGCACAGTTCAGCTCATCTCAGCCACGACCTTTCAGGACGAGCAAGGCCAACCGTTCTATCGTGTGCGTATCGCCCTTGACCGCCAATATTTAACGCTGAAAGACGGCAAGCTGCCGATTTCGCCGGGCACCACGCTTCAAGCACAGATCTCGACGGGATCGAAATCCTTCCTGCGGTATTTGCTGAAGCCCGTTTACCGGTCGCTGGAGACGGTCTTCTCGGAGCGGTAAATAGTTAGAGCGCTTTCAGGCGAAGTGGATACCGGTTCGCCGCTCGGAAAGCGCGACAAACAAATAGTTAGAGCAGACGCCCTGATTCAATCAGGGCGGATAAGGCTCTAGTGCTTCGATGCTTTAGGATGCAGGGTCTTCACTCTTGCCGCCGCGCCGGACGGGTTTGCCGCCGAGGCTTTCATAGAAGCGGGTCGCCTGACTGTCATCATGCTTGGAAAAGCCTGCGGCGGACGCTCCGAGAAAGACCTGCAGGGCGGCGGCGGAAACCGGCACCGGGAAACGCGCCGCACGGGCTGCGTCGAGGACAATACCGAGATCCTTGACGAAAATATCCACCGCCGATTTCGACTCCGTGCCTTCGGTCAGCATGCGCGGACCACGATCCCCGAGCATCCAGGAATTGCCGGCCGAGACTTTCAACACGTCCAGAACCTGCGCGGGATCGAGCCCCATATGCGTGCCGAAACTCATCAGCTCCGCCGCAACGGCCAGATTGCAACCGGCAGCCAGCTGATGAACCATTTTCATCGTCGAACCAGCGCCAGGCTTATCGTCAAGCCGGAAGATGTTTTTGCCCATCGCTTTGAGAAGCGGTTCTGCTTTTGAGAAAGCTGCGTCCGAACCGGAGACCATGAAGGTGAGCGCCCCCCTTTCCGCTCCCGCCGTTCCGCCCGACACCGGCGCATCGAGGAAGAGCCGTCCCGTATTTTCAACGCGCGCACCGATGTCTTCGGCGTCAGTCGTCGGCATCGTTACGCAGGAGATAACCGGCGCACCTTCGGGCAAAGCGCTAAGCGCGCCATCATCGAACAAAACCGTTCGCGCCTGATCGGCATTGACGACCATTAGCACCAACACATCGGCCCCGTGACAGGCCGCCTGTGCGCTGTCGGCGGGCACACCGCCTTTCTTTTCCAGCGCTTTCACGGCCTCGGCCCAGCTATCATAACCAGTCACCCGATGGCCCGCATCCAAAAGCACGCTCGCCATACGCCCGCCCATTGCGCCAAGTCCGATAAAAGCGACATTCATTCCGTTGTCTGTCATTTTTTCGTCACCTCGTTGATCTCAAGCAAATTCATCGCCGGATCGTAGACATAGATATGGCGCATATTCGGGATGGCGTAGGTCGGCGCGTAGGAGTATGGAATGCCGGCCGTTTTCAGACGTGCAATCACCGCTTCGAGATCCGGCAACTGGATTGCAATATGCCCGCCGATGGACGGATTATGATCGAGTCCGTTTTTCCGCGCGAATTCCGGCTCCGGCAAGATCAGATGTAGGCCACTATTGTCGCCCCGGCTCGCCGTGTCGCAGGAAAAGAGCGTGAGCTTGGAAGGATTGGCGCTGATGTGACCGACTTGTTCCGCCGGCGGAAAAGTCCACGCGCTTTCCTTCATGCCGAGGATCTCAGAATAGAAGCGCGCCGAAGCGCGCACATCGGTTGCCGGAAGATTGACATGGTGGATGCGCCAGCCGTCCTGGCTTTTGCGCCGCTCGCTGGCAGGCTGGACATCAAATCGTTCCAGCAGCCCGCCTTCCTCCAGAACCGCCGGATCGTCCAGCCAGGCAAGCAGGATATCGAACATCTCCTCGCCCCAGAACAGCTTGCCATTGATAGCAAGCGTCGGCACGCCGTAGACGCCTTGCGCAATTGCATTTTCCGT
>CAZMAC010000121.1:0-8170 GCA_964564085.1 uncultured Hyphomicrobiaceae bacterium | reverse complement strand
ACGATTACCCCACAGCCCCTTCTATCTGCATGGCACCCTGGGGCCCACGGAGCGACGCTTGTCTGGTCGCGATCAGCAAGCATCGCTCAACTGGGCAAATGCGCCGGACGGATGTCCGGTGCAAAGCAAAAAATAGAGCAGGATGTCGACTCTGATTAAACGCATCCTGCTCTAGTGACAAGCTGAAGACGGCCCGAAATTACGCCGCGTCATGAAAGATGATCCCGAGGGTAAAGCGTTCGCCTCCCCGGATCGTGCTCACGCCGTGGCGCTGCTTGACCCGATAGAATCTGCCGCGCGCGTTCTGCTTGGGTCTTTCATTGACCGGAAAAACAACGCCATGACCTGTCCTTAACGGTACGACCTCCGCGCGGGATTGCATGCGCGGGCGCTGCTCGGTGAGCACGAACTCGCCCCCGGCAAAGTCGTTTTCGCCGCTTAAAAGGACCACGATCTGCAAGGGAAACACAGTTTCGCCGTAAATGTCCTGGTGCAGACAATTATAGTCTCCTTCCCCATATTTTAGGATCAGCGGGGTCGGCCTTGTCTGGCCCGCCGCGTGACATTTCTCAAGGAACCGGTCATGGCTTGCGGGATAGCGGTGTTCGGAGCCAATCCGTTCCTGCCACTGATTGGCGATGGAGGCCAGCGCAGGATAAAGCGCTCCGCGGAGCCGTTTGATGAGCGGCGGCAAGGGATACGCAAAATATTTATATTCGCCTTCGCCGAAGCCGTGATGGCGCATGTGTATATGGCTGCGAAACGGCTTGCTTTGCGGATAAAGCGCTTTGAGCGCGCCCGTCTCTTCTTGAGAAATCAGACAGCCGAGATCGGCCCATCCATTGGCGTCAAGCTGAGCGCTGATGGCTTCAGGCGAAAGCGTCTCATCTCCGCCTTTCATCCCTCAGCGCCTTCCCGCCGGAGCAGTTCCTCCTTCCGCTCGATCCCCCAGCGATAGCCGCCAAGGCCGCCATCGGCGCGCACGGCTCTGTGACAGGGGATTGCCACCGCAACAGGGTTTGCGCCGCAGGCATTGGCCACGGCCCGTGTCGCCGACGGCTTACCGATTTTTCCGGCAAGATCGGAATAGGTCGCTGTTACGCCCGAGGGGATGTCTTGCAGAGCCTCCCAGACCTTGTGCTGAAAAGCCGTGCCCTGAATATCGAGGGGAAGCTCGAACAGCGTGTCCGGCTGCTCGATATAAGCGACGGTTTTTTCGACGATCCCGGCTGTTTCGTCGTCTGCGCGGAAAAGCTCAGCCTTCGGAAAAAGCTTTCCTAGATCGGCGGCCAGACTACCTTCGCTGTCTCCAAAGCGGATGGCGCAGATGCCTTTGGCCGTTCCCGCAACGACGATCAGCCCCAGCGATGTCTGAGCGAATGTGTACCAGATCGATTGATCAAACCCGCCATCACGGTAGTCGGACGGGCTCATGCCGAGGATGCTTGTTGCACGCTCATAAAAGCGCGCAGGGGTCTCAAAACCGGCATCATAAATCGCCGCCATCACGCTGGGCCCGCGGCGCAGGCTTTCTCGAACGCGCTGATTTTGCAATGTTTTAGCATAGTCTTTCGGGGTCATGCCGGTTTGCTTTTTGAAAATCCGGTGAAAATGAAACGGGCTCATTCCGGCGGCTTCGGCAAGTTCGTTCAGGTTCGGGGCGTTCGGGCTCGCCTCGATCAGACGGCAGGCGCGCTCAACGGCCAGCGTGTTTTTCTGCTCAAGCGAGATCTCATTCGGTTTGCAGCGCTTGCAGGCCCGGTAATTCGCGTCTTCCGCGTCCCGGTTCAGGTCGAAAAATTCGACATTTTCTCGCTTGGGCCGCCGGGAGGGGCAGCTTGGGCGGCAATAGACGCCGGTCGTTTTAACGGCGAAAACAAACTCGCCATCGTGTTCAGCATCGCGGGCCAAAACGACAGACCAGCGGTCGCCCGCCTGGGTTTTGTCGCGAGAGGAAGATTTTTCGGTGGCAATCATAGTCATCTCATCTGTGGCGTTTCGATTGCCGCAAAACTAGCGGCTCGCATGCTGATCCGCCGCCCGGTTCTTGCTTTCAAATTTTATTCCCCGCCTTCAAGCGTCAGTTTCGGCGATAGCGCCTGCCGGCTCATGCGCAATTCGAGGATTGCCGGTTTTCCCGAATTCCGGGCCCGCTCCAGAGCTGGGGGAAAGTCGGCATTCTGCGAAACGATTTCTCCGTAAGCGCCGTAAGCTTTTGCAAGAGCGGCAAAATCGGGATTGACGATTTCGGTGCCCGAGATCCGCCCCGGATAGTGGCGCTCCTGATGCATTCTGATCGTGCCATACATGGCGTTATTCGCAACCAGCACGAGGATATTTGCGCCATATTGGCAGGCCGTGCCGAATTCCTGCATGGTCATTTGGAAACAGCCATCGCCAGCAAGACAAACCGCTTCACGCTCCGGGAAAGCGAGCTTTGCCGAGATCGCGGCGGGAAGCCCGTACCCCATCGACCCGGAAGTCGGCGCAAGCTGAGTGCGCCAGGATTTATAGGTGAAATAGCGGTGAAGCCACGCCGTATAGTTGCCCGCGCCATTTGTCAGGATCGCGTCGTCAGGCAGAGCTTGGGAGAGATGGCGGATCACATATTCCATTTTCAGCGCGCCGGGCGTTTCGACGGGTCTTTGCCAGTTCTCGTAATCCGCACGGGCGTTCTTGCGCCAGGCCGCCCAACGAGGTGGGTCTTTGGGGCGTGTTTGAGCCAGTTGACGCAGGAGCGGCGCGGAGTTTGAGGTTATTCCGAGCACTGGCCGGTAAACCCGGCCGAGTTCGGACGGGTCGGGATGGATGTGGATGAGTTTCTGAGCAGGCTCGGGAATATCGAGCAGCGTATAACCGCTCGTTGTCATCTCACCCAGCCGGGCGCCGATGACGAGCAGCAGATCGGCCTCGCGCACGCGCTTCGCGAGCGCCGGGTTAATGCCGATGCCGACATCGCCCGCATAACAGGGGTGACGGTTGTCCAGATAATCCTGGCAACGGAAGGATGCACCGACCGGCAGATCATAGGTTTCGGCGAAGGTGGCCAGATCGGCGGCGGCTTGCGCCGACCAGCTAGGGCCGCCAACAATCATGAGCGGCCGCTCTGCTGCTGACAAAGACCCACGAAGCGCCTCAACCGCATCGGCCGACGCCTCAACCCTCGCCGCCTTTGCTAAGGGTGCATCTGCGACACGCGCCATTCCAGAAAGCATGTCTTCAGGCAGCGCCAGAACCACCGGCCCCGGCCTGCCCGAGGTTGCAACATGAAAGGCATGACTGACATATTCCGGGATGCGCTCGGTCAGCTCGATTTCCGCGACCCATTTGGCAAGGGGGCCGAACATCTGGCGGTAATCAACTTCCTGAAACGCCTCCCGGTCGCGTTGCCCGCGCCCGACCTGACCGACAAAAAGAATCATCGGCGTTGAGTCCTGAAAAGCGATATGGACGCCCGCCGAGGCATTGGTCGCGCCTGGCCCGCGCGTGACGAAGGCAATGCCGGGGCGTCCGGTCAGCTTGCCATAGGCCTCCGCCATAATTGCCGCGCCGCTCTCGTGGCGGCAGGTGATGGTCTCAATATCGCTCTCATAGAGGCCGTCCAGCGCGGCAAGGAAGCTTTCGCCCGGGATATTGAAGACCCGCTCGACGCCTTGAATTTTGAGCTGGTCAATCAGGATCTTGCCGCCGTGACGGTCCGGATTGTCTGTATTTGATGAATGCGGCATTTTCTAGCGGCCCGGCGAAAGCCGGTCCCCAATAAAAAACTTTAGAACGGCGCTGCTCCTTGGCAGTATCAGCCGATTGATCTGTTTGTCTATATCGGTGGCAAGGCGATGTTCAAAGCGACGCAGCAGCGCGAACCCTCTTTTGTTTCAAGCTTTCGGATGGCGGCTGTCGTCCTTACCTTTATCCTCATTCCGCTGCGTGGCCTTCAAGCCGGCGAAATGAGAGCTGCGGTGGCGGCAAATTTTACCGGCGCAGCGAAAGAGATCGGCGCGTTATTTGAGGAAAAAACCGGTCATGAAGCGGTCTTCAGCTTCGGCTCCACTGGACAGCTTTACGCCCAAGTCACGCAGGAGGCGCCTTTTGATGTTTTCCTCGCCGCTGACCAGGTGCGGCCGCTGAAAGCGATTGAACAGGGTTTTGCGCTCGCCGAGAACCGTTTTACCTATGCCATCGGCAAGCTCGTGCTGTTCAGCAAAGATACGGATCTCGTTAAAGGCGAGAATACTCTGAAAAAGGATAACTTCTCCAAGATCGCCATCGCAAATCCGGCGACGGCCCCTTATGGCGCTGCCGCGATTGAGGCGATGAAAGCGCTTGGCGTCTATGATCGCGTTGAGGGAAAAATCGTGCGAGGGAACAATATCGCCCAGACTTACCAATTCATCGTAACGGGCAATGCCGAGCTGGGCTTTGTGGCGCTGTCGCAAATTATCGGCAATGACGGCTCGCAATGGCTTGTGCCGGAGCGTTTGCATGCACCCATCGCTCAAGATGCGGTGCTGTTGAAAAGGGGCGCCGGGAATCAGGCCGCCCATGATTTCTTAGCATTTTTGAAAGACCCTGAAGCGCGCGCAATTCTTCAGAAATATGGCTATGGTGTTGGTCCCTCAACCGATAGAAATTGATCGCCCGGCATAACTGCAATGACATCAGCTTTTTATCCCGATTTTTCAGTGCTGCTTATCAATCGGAAATCGGAGCAACCCGGTTTTGGCGAATCTAGAGCCTGTTCCGTTCACATGGAATCGGAACGAGGCTCTAATTTGTTGTTCTTGCGCATTTTCTTCACGCGAACCGGTATCCACTTCGCTCGAAAATGCTCTAGCTTCACGCTGGACAGTGCCTGATGCCGGATTTCGCTGAACTGTGGCCGCCGATCTGGCTGACGATCAAATTGGCCACGGTCACCACCGTCGTTCTCCTGATCGTTGGAACGCCCTTGGCCTGGTGGCTTGCACGATCCAAAGCGCGATGGAAAGAAGCGGTCGGCACGCTGGTCGCCTTACCGCTTGTGTTGCCGCCAACCGTTTTGGGTTTTTATCTGCTGATTGCCTTGGGGCCGAACGGTCCCGGCGGCTGGCTCGCAAGCTGGTTTGGCGGCCGGTCGCTGGCCTTTACATTTGAAGGACTTGTGATCGGATCGGTATTCTATTCGATGCCCTTCGTCGTTCAGCCGATCCGAAATGCATTCGAGGCTTTCGGCGAACGTCCTTTGGAAGCTGCCGCAACGCTGCGGGCCTCGCCCTGGGATCGGTTCTGGAGCGTTGCCATCCCCCTTGCGAGACCGGGCTTTATGACCGGCACGGTTTTGGGCTTTGCACACACAGTCGGCGAATTCGGCGTCATTTTGATGATCGGCGGCAATATTCCGGGCGAAACGAAAGTTCTGTCCATTGCGATCTACGATTATGTCGAAACGCTGCAATGGACTGAGGCGCATATTCTCGCAGGCGGCATGCTTGCCTTTTCATTCCTCATCATCCTAACGATGACGGTCCTGGAAAAACGCATCGGACGGCCCGCTCATGACGGATGAGGGGGAAAGGATCTCGGCGAATTTTTCCGGAATGCTGGGGACATTTTCATTCGATGTCGCCTTCGAGGCGCCGATGGAGGGTGTTACCGCTCTTTTTGGGCCGTCAGGTTCCGGCAAGACGACGACCTTGCGATGCATTGCCGGCCTTGAAAAGCTTGCCGGGCAGTTCAGTGCTGGCGGGGAGGTCTGGCAGGATGACCGGCGCCGGATTTTCTGTCAGCCTCATAAGCGCTCCATTGGCTATATCTTTCAGGAGCCGAGCCTTTTTGCGCATCTCTCCGTCAAAAAAAACCTGCTTTACGGCGCATGGCGGGCAAGCCGGAATGGGGCCATTCCAGCCATTAAAGAGGGCGATGTCATCGATCTTTTGGGGATCGGACATTTGCTGGACCGGATGCCGTCTTCGCTCTCCGGCGGTGAACGCCAGCGCGTCGCGGTCGGCCGGGCTCTGCTGTCGCAGCCGCGTCTTTTGCTCATGGACGAGCCGCTCTCCGGTCTCGACAGCTGGACCAAGCGGGAAATCTTTCCCTATTTCGAGACGCTTCATAAGCAGCTCTCGATCCCGATCCTGTATGTCAGCCACGATATGTCGGAAATAGATCGGCTGGCTGACCGGCTCATCATGCTTGAGAACGGCAAGGTGCTGGCATCCGGCCCGCTTTGCGAGCTTAAAGTCGATCCGGCCTTGCCGCTTTTACACGCGCCCGAAGCCGGCGTGACGATAGAAGGGCGTGTCGCTGCGCTTGACGAGCCTTACGCATTGACGATTTTCTCCGTACCCGGCGGAACTTTGCTGATACCCGGTCTGCATGGCCAGCCGGGCAGCATTCGGCGTCTGCGGATTAACGCCTCCGATGTCAGTTTCAGCCTGACGCAGCCGGAGGGCACAACAATTCTGAATTGCTTGCCTAGTCGCATTGTTTCGGTAACAGCGCAGAATCATGGTCAGGACGAGATGCTGGTCGTCGCCCGACTTGGCGAAGATGGCGGCGGAGCGCAGATCGTTGCACGGGTCATGCGCAAAAGCTGCGAAGCCCTTAATCTCGCCCCGGGCAAGCCTGTCTTTGTACAGATCAATGGCGCGGTGCTATCGGGCGCGAGGAACGCGCTCACGAAGGCGCGAATGGACAACGATCCGGCTTGATGTCGATGAGGGGCGTTCCATCCAGACAGTCGAGACCGCGCACGCTCATACCCAAGGCATGAAGCTCGACCAGCAAGACGCGCGAAAGTCCGATGGGGTTGGGGCGAACCGGCGAGCGGATGGTAAAGGTGCCGCGTGTTTTCCCGTCATTGCCGGGGCTTTGCATCACAAGATCGCGGCGGCTCTTATCCAGCCAGTAGAGGATTTCCAGCCGGGAATCCGCCTCAAACCCGCTCAACGCTTGCAGCCAGGGCGTAAAAACTTCGATATGGCATATAGGGCCGCTGATGCTGCCTTGCTTGGGACAATCTGCCCGCGATGTCCAGGGCGTGCGGATGCGGCCGATGAAAATCAGACCGGCATCGGTTTGATCCGGCAGGACGGTTGTCACCTCATTGGCGCGAATTTCGTCGGCACCGGGCATAAGCTGCTGATCCGCCTGAAAGCTTCGAAACCGAAAACGCTTACTGCCGAAGCGTCAAGGACCGGAAAGCCGTGTAGCTGATATCGGAAATCTGCTGCCACTCCGAGACGCGTCTTTGAAAACTGGTCCAGCTTTGCAAAATCCGATTGCCCAGCTCGTCGACCGTCCCGATTTCCTTGACGACCTCCTGCGCGGTTTTGGCGATCTGGCTCCAGACTTCCTTGGAAAAAATATGCAGCTTAACGCCCTGATTTTCGGTCAGATCGGCAAGCGCCAGACCGTTGCGCGCGTTGAACTCGGCCATCATGATGTCGTTTTCGGCAGCCGCCGATGCCCTGATGATCTCCTGGTCCTGCGTTGAAAGACCCTCCCAAAAGGCTTTATTGATGCCGAGCGACAAACCGGTTCCGGGTTCGTGAAATCCGGGGAACATGTAATTTTTCAGGACGGAATGCAGGCCGAAGGCCTGGTCATTATAGGGGCCGACCCATTCGGCCGCCGTAATGCGTCCGGTTTTCAAGGCTTCCAAAATCTGACCGCCCGGAAGATTGACGGCCTCGCCGCCGAGCCGTCTGACGACCTCGCCGCCAAGGCCGGGAATACGCATCTTGAGGTCTTTTATCTGGCTGACGGACTTGATCGGCGTTCTGAACCAACCGCCCATCTGAACACCGGTATTACCCGCCATGAAGCATTTGATACCGAATTTGCCTGACAATTCATCCCAGAGCTGTTGCCCGCCTCCGAAATGTATCCAGGCCTCCAATTCGTGCGCCGTCATGCCCACAGGAACGGAGCAGAAAAACGGAAAAGCCTTGTGCTTCTTCTCCCAGTAATATTCTGCGCCGTGATACATCTCCGCCTGTCCGGAGGAAACGGCATCGAAAGACTCGAAAGCGGGAACCAATTCGCCGGCCGCGAAAAGTTTGACCTGCATCCGTCCGCCGGAAAGCGCGGTGATCCGCTTGGCCACGCGATCCGCGCCCACACCGAGGCCGGGAAAATCCCGGGGCCAGGTCGTGACGAGTATGATTTCGCGCGCGCCTTGAGCGAGTGC
>CAZMAC010000120.1:0-8270 GCA_964564085.1 uncultured Hyphomicrobiaceae bacterium | reverse complement strand
AGATGGGTGGCACCGGTACCGGCCAGGAAGACAGCTTGGTGACCGCGATGCTCGAAAAGGCCTATGATATCAAAGTGACATATGTCCCGTTCAAAGGCGGCGGAACAGTTGCCAAAAATCTGGTCGGGGGACATATCAACTCGACCGTCAACAATCCTTCCGAACAGATCGGTTTCTGGGAAGGTGGCAAATCCCGCCCGCTGGCAGCTTTTACCCCGGAACGGATTCCGCTTTTTGCTGATGTGCCGACGTTCGGCGAACTGGGCAAATCGGATTTGGTGTATTTCATGCAACGGTCTGTGGTTGCGCCAGGCGGTATTCCTGATGAAGCCAAAGCCTATTATACGGACCTTTTCAAGAAGGTTTATGAGTCGTCCGAGTGGCAAGAATATTGCAAATCAAAGGCGTTGCAATGCGCATGGCTAACGGGTGACGATTTGAAAAGCTATTTCGCCAAGGAACGCGACAAGCACGCCGAACTCCTGAAATCCATGGGCGAGAACTAGAAAGCGCTTCGAAAAGCAAAACCCACTTTAGGTTATCTAGGAGAGCCGTTGCGGTCAGCTGGATCGAAACGGCTCTCACGATAACTGCTTATCAACGAGCCATGGCGAATAAGATTACGCGGTTGAAATCGATCAGCATTGCTCTGTTTAATACACACAACTGAGAACAGACCGATCTGATTGGTGCTAAACACATCGAAAAGATACGAGGGGGAAACGGATTTGCGCAAAGCTGAGTTGGTTATAGCCGCTATGCTCGGGCTTCTCTCCGTCTACTTCATGTATATGAGTCAGTTGGCGCCACTCAACATTACGTGGATCCCCGAAAAGGGACCCGGTAGCGGGGCATTCCCATTCTGGTTATCTCTCGGTATGCTGATCTGTTCAGGCATCATATTCGTGCGAGCTTTGTTGCTGAAATCACCACAATCGCGATCCAGCGAACCATTTATGGATAGCTACACGATCAAGGTGATCGGCATATCTGTGGCAGCGATTTTCTCAATGTTGCTGATCACGGAATGGTTCGGCGCTTACGCAGCAATCTTCCTCTTCATGCTCTTCTATCTTACGGTGATCGGCCGGCATACCTGGCTTACGACTCTAAGCATCTCGGTAATAACGCCGGTTGCCATTTTCCTGTTCTTTGAGGGCGGCATGAAAATCCTGCTGCCCAAAGGCTTAAGTGAACCGCTTTTCTTGCCGCTCTATAGGATCTTCGTTTTTTGACGGCGCTTTGGTCGATGAGACTTAAGAGGCGTTTGTTGGAAGGCACAGGATTAAGTATATGGAAGTGCTCTCTCTACTGATTGATGGTTTCGCGGTCGCATTTCAGCCGCTCAATTTCGGTTTGATGCTTCTGGGCTGTCTGCTCGGCTTAATGATCGGAGCCATGCCGGGATTAGGCTCGGTCAACGGTGTCGCAATTCTGCTGCCGATCACTTTTTTTGTGCCGCCAACCGGAGCGATTATTTTTCTTGCCGCGATCTATTACGGCGCAATGTATGGAGGGGCGATATCCTCGATTATGCTCGGCATACCTGGCGCCTCAACAGCCGTTGCGACCACATTTGACGGCCGCCCGCTCGCACTTAAAGGGGATGCCGATCGCGCGCTAATCACCGCAGCTCTCGCCTCCTTCGTCGGGGGCACAATCTCGGTTATTCTCTTCACACTTTTTGCACCGCCGCTAGCCGATTTCGCCTTGCGCTTTGGGCCACCGGAGGAATTCGCGCTTATGGTTTTGGCGTTCGCAACCTTTGTCGGACTCGGCGGCGATGATATCGCCAAAACCATTGCAATGGTGCTCCTCGGGCTCGTGCTGTCGACGGTCGGGCTCGATATTGTTTCAGGCCGACCGCGGTTGATCTTCTTCGACTTACCCGGATTTTATAAGGGAATTTCTTTTATCGTTCTCGCAATTGGCATCTACGGTATTGGTGAAATGCTTTGGACGCTCGAAAAAACGCGTGGGAACGTCGGAATTGCGAAACATGAATTCACGTTCTCCCGTCTTGCCGAGACTTTCGGGCGGCTCTGGAGTTCGGCCAAAACGATGGTCGCATCATCGTTTCTCGGTTATTTTGTCGGCATCCTGCCCGCCGCAGGTGCGACGCCAGCCTCGCTGATGGCATACGGTCTGGCAAAAAGCATGTCCAAGGACCCTAAACAATTCGGTAAGGGGGCGCTGGGCGGAGTCGCTGCGCCAGAAGCGGCAAACAATGCGGCTAGTACGGGTTCAATGCTGCCGATGCTAACCCTGGGCATTCCGGGCTCGCCGACAACAGCCATTCTGCTTGGCGGCATGATCATTTGGGGCCTGACGCCAGGTCCGCTCCTCTTTCAGAACGAGCCGGAATTTGTTTGGGGTCTGACAGCCAGCCTCTATGCCGCCAACCTATTTGCGGTCATTATCAATATCGCTTTCATCCCGTTTTTTATCTGGGTCCTGCGAATGCCATTCACGGTGCTGGCCCCGCTGATTTTCGTCTTGTGCTTTGTTGGTGGCTTTGCCCCGGATCAACGCATGTTTGACCCATGGCTGATCCTGATTTTCGGCGCCGCTGGCTATGTGCTGCGCAAACTGGATTATCCACTCGCGCCGCTGGTCCTCGCCATTGTGCTGGGTCCATTGGCTGAGCGTTCCTTCCGGCAGACCATGATTGCCGATCAAGGCGATTGGACGGTTTTCTTTACACGGCCCTTGGCCGCAACCGTTATGCTTTGCGCTGTCGCGCTATTTATATACCCGTTATTTTTGGCGTGGCGGCGTAAGAAATTCGCCGACCAAACCGCTTAATTTACTTCGATAATAACTCTGATTTTTGTATATCCGCGAACTCTGCTTGACGGCTCTACACCGATCCTTTTGCAATCGTCCTAATCCATGCAGCATTGATGGCTAGACATACGCGCGCGAAATGCATATCGGTCTCCTGGTGATGTCTTTTTGAACATAAGAGCGATTAAACGGGATCGGATAAAGTTTTCCACGCATGGATTCACGAAACGATTTTGGTCCAAAACCGGTTCTCACTTTTGCGTATAAAACGTTAGAGGGGTCTCTTCTATGAGACCTATTATTCTTATCGTTTTTTATGTCGTTGCCGTATTGCTACCATTAGCTCTCGCAGGTTTGCTGGTCACACCGCCAAGATCATTTTTCGACGAGATAGCATCAGGCGCAGGGTTACTTGCCTTCTCAATTATTCTTATCGAGTTTGTCTTATCAGGGCGCTTTCGTTCTGTCTCCGGCCGGATCGGCATGGATAAGACGATGCGATTTCATCAACTGTTGGCGCGCACCGCATTGATATTAGCGCTGCTTCACCCATTCTTCTATGTTGGACCATTTAATGATCCCTATCCTTGGGACTCTACACGACAGCTTACGCTTACAAGCGACATCAGCTCATTGAGCAGTGGATTGCTTGCATGGATCGTTTTACCCGCCTTTGTTCTGCTTTCCATCGCCCGCGATCAGTTGCCTTATAAATATGAACCTTGGCGGTTGATGCACGGTGTCGGAGCTGTCTTGATCCGTTGGCCTTCTTCTTCACCATACGCTAAGTGCCGGGCGATATAGCCAGGCCCAGCTGCTTGCCAGCTTCTGGTTAGTATTGGCCTTCAGCGCAATTGCGTCACTCTCGTACGTCTGTACGTCTACCTTGTCAAACCGTTTCTGCAGCTTAGGCAAGCTTGGATTGTTTCCTCAGTCCAAAAGATTGCTCTAAAGACGTGGGTGTTATCGATTAAGCCCAAAAATCATGCTGGGCTAAAGTATGACGCAGGGCAATTCGCTTGGCTCAATATCGGCAATAGCCCTTTTTCGCTTTACGAAAATCCGTTTTCGATTAGCTCTGCTCCTGCATCTGGGAAAAGCGTCGAATTCATCGTAAAAGAACTTGGTGACACAACGCAGCTCGTAGGCAAGATAAAGCCGGGTACAAAAGCTTATATTGACGGCCCTCATGGAAATTTAGTCGTTTCACATCGTGCTGAACCCGGCATCGCATTCATTGCTGGCGGCGTCGGCATTGCGCCTCTATTGGGGATATTGCGGCAGCTTCGGATCGAAGGCGACAAACGGCCGACCCTGCTCATCTACGGTAATCGGATTGAAGAGCAAATCGTCTTTAGCAACGAGTTGGAAGCCCTCTCGCGGGATTACGGCACAAAAATTTTCCATGTCCTTTCAGAACCGCCAGCCGGTTGGCAAGGCCTTTCAGGCATGATCGATAAAGCCCTAATTAGGGACATCTTCAAATCGGCAGGAATGAAAAAATGGCTTTTTGTCCTCTGCGGTCCGCCAGTCATGATGGATATCGTAGAGGAAGCCCTGATCGAAACCGGTGTACCTGCTCATCAAATCCTATCAGAAAGGTTCCAATATGATTGAGTGGTTGCAGCAGGTATCGTCAAACAGGCGTATTATGTCTTTATTCTGGCTGTTAAACGGAATAATTTTTGTATCTTTAATTCTGTTCGCAATCCGGTGATCTTGGTAGCCGCACTCCGCTGCAATGGAATTTTCTGATTGCGATCGTCAGGGCTGGCTATTTCAGTAGAGTATTTTCAAAGGCAAATAGGACGTAAGGTGATTGTTGCCTCGCATTGTCGCACAACACGCCATGAGATCTTCCTTCCTTTCTTAAGTGCGACCAGATTGGTTGATCGGTTCGGCTGAGTAGTACCTCTCGTTTGAAACAACGGATTACTCAATTTCGGAATGTGATTTCTCAGGGAGGACAATTTATCGCCAACGGAAAGATGTGATGCATGAGCTTCGGAAAGACCGGATAAGCGGGCAATGGGTTGTGATCGCGCCCGGACGGAAAGACCGGCCGCAGCAATTTGCATCGCATGGTGTACGCGAATTACCAGACGATGGCCCTGAGGCCTGCCCTTTTTGTCCAGGAAATGAGCATGAACTCCCGGGCATCATTGCTGAATACCGGTCGGCTGATTCACTCGGCTGGCAAGTTCGCGTCGTGCCAAATAAATATGCCGCCTTCTCCCCGGATGCCGAAACACCCGACGGAGAATTAGGACGCCAATCACGAACCGCATTCGGTTTCTCGGAAGTGATAATCGATAGCTCGCGCCATGACGCCAACCTCACGACACTGAATGACCAGGAATTGCTGACGCTAATGCAAGCTTATCGTGAACGTTTTGCAGCGCTGATATCTGAAGACGCGATCCAGCGTGTCATCCTTTTTCGCAATTCCGGGCCGCTGAGTGGGGCTTCGCTTGCGCATCCTCATTCTCAGATTGTGGCGATCGGCATTAACCCTCCCATGATCAATGCCCTCGAAACCCGGGCGCGCAGTTATTTCGAAGAGCACTCAAGCTGTATCCTCTGCGATGAAATCGAACGGGAGCGGGAGGAAGCCTTGCGTATTGTGGAGGCCAGCGACGATTTTATCGTGATCGTTCTCTTTTCCGCGGAATATCTATCGGTGATCTGGAGCTTTCCGGCGCGGCATCAAGCGCGTTTTGACGAAATCTCCGATAGCGAGCTTGAAAGCTTCGGCCTCGCACTTCGCCGTTCGTTGATGCGGCTTCATGCCGTGCACGGCGTAGTCTCGTATAATTTCGTCGTCGACTCGGCCGGGGCGAGCGACAAAGGCGCCCCGCATCTTCACTGGCGTTTGCGGATTGCACCAAAGCTCACACATTGGGGCGGCTTTGAACTGGGAATAAGTCTTCCCGTCATTCCATCGGCCCCTGAAACAGACGCAGCCGCTCTGCGGTCGGCCAAGCTCGGCGAATAAGCCAAAGACCGATTACCGGATCTGCGCTTCGGCCTTCGCAAGATTGGCTTTGACGCGCTGCATAAAATCGTCCCAGGAGACATCGAAGAGATCCAGCAGAAGGACAAGACTTCCCGCCGACATCGTCTCCGCGCCATGCTCGACGCGTGTCACGGCAAGCTCGGTAATTTCCAGCGCCTCGGCAATCTGCTCGCGAGGAAGTTTACGCTCCTGATGCAATTCCTGCAGCACAATCCCGATCGCCAGATTATACGTTTCTTTCTTGTGCACGTCCGCTCACCTCTTGGTCTGCGACTTCGCTGAATTCAGCCGTTATTAGAACGGCATCATTGCTGACCGTTCAAGATCATATTGAAATACTGCCTCGTTTGCTCACCATTGCATAGCTCGGTGGCCGGGGTTGTCACCGCTGAGGCCGCCGCCGCAACGGCAAAGGCGCAGCCTTCATAGAGCGATGCGCCGCCTGCCAGTTTCATCACCAACCCTGCCACAAAACTATCGCCAGCCCCGACTTTGCTGATCACATCAACCTTCGGCGGCAAAATGCGGAGCCTTTCATCGTCGGACACGGCTATAGCCCCGCCCTCGGAAAAGCTCAAAATCAGAATTTTTGCAAGATTACGGTTCTTGAACTCAATGGCAAGTTTCTCCAGCGCTTCGATATCCGGGATTGGACTGCCGGCCAGATGGGTGGCTTCATCCTGATCCATGATCCAGAGATGGGGCGGATGCTGGCCTTCCTGCTTCGCCATGTCCATTGCCCGGCCCGAGGAGTCGAAGACCAGATGCGCTCCGGCCTGTTCGGCAAGTTCGGCGACCATATTATACAGCCCATCCGGCACGCCTGGCGGCAGACTGCCGCTGGCCACGACATATTTGACGGTATTGCCGCCTGCTTCAATCGCCTGCCGGAGAGCTGAAAGCATATCGTTGGTTTGCTGCTCGGACCAATCCGGCCCCGGCAAAACGAAGCGGAACTGCTTGCCGCTGGAGCGTTCATTGACAACAAAGCTCTCCCGCGTCAGGCCATCAATTTCGAACCATGTGGTTTCGACGCCCTCACCTTCCAGGAGTGATTTCAGCATCTGCCCCGTTACGCCGCCAATCGCCACGAAAGCCTTGCTTTCCCCGCCGAGCTTTTTAATGGCCCGCGATACGTTGACACCGCCTCCGCCGGGATCGTAGACGGCGGGGCCGCATCGAAGCTTGGTGCTGCTTTTGATGATATCAATATCTGTAGACAGATCGAGTGCGGGATTTACTGTCAATGTCAGAATGGACATGATGCCGGACTATCCTTCAGGTCGTTTCATTGAAATTTCCATTCTCGAACGTTTCCCGATTTCGCTATAATGATTGATGTTTGAATTTTGCCTTCCCGCAAGATCATCTGGTCGCCACATGAACGATCATTGACCGCCACTCAATGTCGATGATACGGTTTTGAATATTTTTCAATGGAACAGTTCTCGGATAACAAAGCAATTATTTCGAAAAGACGATTGCTTTTATCTAGCGTTTTATTTGTTTTACTTTGAACTCCGCATGTTATCGCGCTTGGAGATGCAGGATGCATGGCATATGTACACGTTGTGAGGCATGTCCGATACGCCATGCCGGAATTTGCGGCGTGTTGAGCAAAGATGAGCTTGGCGAAATTCATCAATTCGCCCGCCGGCGCTGTGTAAAAGCCCATCAGCCGATCTTCCTGGATGGCGATGACGCCGACCTGTATTTTAACATCATTCAGGGAATCGTGAAGCTCGTCAAAAGCTCGACCGACGGCAAGCAGCATATTGTGGGTCTGCTTTATCCTCCCGATTTCCTCGGTGAACCATTCCACACCCGGCACAGCTATTCTGCCGAAGCGGCGACCGATGTCGAGCTGTGCTCTTTTTCGCGGGTTCATCTTGAAAAACTCATCAACACCTATCCGAAACTGGAGCGGCGAATCCTGGAGTTTACCGTCAACGAGCTTGAGGTCTGCCGAAATTGGAATTTGCTTCTCGGCCGGAAATCTTCCTATGAGCGCGTTGTAAGTTTTCTTTATATGATGGCAAAACGCGTGCCTTGGATCAGTTGTGAAACGCAAAGAGATGGCCTGATCCGATTCCATCTGCCTTTCACCCGCGCCGAGATGGCCGATTATCTCGGATTGACACTCGAAACCGTTAGCCGTCAGCTCAGCCATCTCAAATTTAAGCGGATTATCGAGCTTCCGACGAATCGCGAAGTTATCATTCCTGATCTGGAGCTCCTGGCTGCGATTGGGCATATCGACGATTGCTCAGGGCAAACCGACAGCTACGATCACAAAGCTTTAAGACAGCTTTGATCGTGAAACACGCGATCTTCGCGTGCGGCTTTAGCGCGATAAAACAAAGCCAAGTTCTTCGTGCATGACGTTTTTCAAAGAGCAGCAACTAAAACCCGCTCTCTCGAAATGCCCGCGCAGGCGGGCATCTGGTAGATTGCGGCCACTGTTTTA
>CAZMAC010000119.1:1524-8277 GCA_964564085.1 uncultured Hyphomicrobiaceae bacterium | reverse complement strand
GGTCGGCATGATCTTTCCCGGTCTTATCCTTTCGGGCCTTTATATCATCTATATTGTCGGGCTCTGCATTCTGAAACCCGGCGCAGGGCCGAGCGTTGAGCCTGTCGATGATGAGCCAGCCTTTATCGAAAAAGTCGTGGTGACGATGAAAGCGCTCGTTCCCCCGCTTTTCTTGATTTTCGCCGTTCTGGGCTCGATCATGCTCGGCTGGGCCGCGCCGACGGAAGCAGCGGCACTCGGTGCAGCCGGCGCGTTTCTGCTGACTTTCGTCTACGGGAAATTTTCCTTCGCGACCTTTGGCGAGGCACTGGTCAAGACCATCATCGTGACATCGATGATCATGTTCATTCTGCTGGCGGGCAGCCTTTTTACGGGTGTATTTGTCGGCTCGGGCGGTATGAGCATCATGCGCCAGACAATCGGCGCATTGGAACTCAGCCCGGCCATGTTGCTGGTCATCTTTCTGGGCCTCGTCTTTATCGCGGGCTTCTTCCTGGAGTGGATCTCGATCCTTTTAATCTTCATACCGATTTTTATGCCCTTCGTCCGCGATATGGGCTTTGACCCGGTTTGGTTCTGCATGCTGATCCTGATCATGATCCAGACCAGCTATTTGACGCCGCCTATGGCGCCCGCAATTTTTTATCTGCGGGGTGTTGCGCCTCCGGAGATCACGCTCGGCCATATGTATTCCGGCGTCGTGCCGTTCATCGTCATTCAGCTTATTGCGCTCGTGATTGTGGCAGCCTTTCCGCAGACAGCCTTGTGGCTGCCAGAACAGGTTTTGGGTTTCCGTTAGAGCGTTTAGGAGAGTGCCATGCTTGCCGAAGAGATCCGGAGTTATCCAAATCGCGCCATGACCGATGAACAGCGGGCTAGCTATTTTGACAGGGGCTTTACGTTGCTCCCGTCCTTCGTCGAACCGGAATGGCTTGAGCGTTTGAATGCATCGGTCACTAAGCTCGTTGAGCAGAGCCGCCCACTGACGAAATCCGACGCGGTTTTCGACCTCGAACCGGACCATACGGCAGACAACCCGCGTCTGCGTCGCGTATCGAGCCCATGCGACCAGGACGAGACATTCTGGAAATTTTTGACCGAAAGCCGGCTTGCCGATGCCTTGGCCGATGTCCTCGGGCCGAACGTCAAATTTTATCAGTCCAAGCTCAATTTCAAATGGTCAAAGGGCGGCGCGGAAGTTGCCTGGCATCAGGACCAGCCATTCTTTCCGCATACCAACCATGCCGTCCTGACCTGCGGGATTTATCTCAATGACTGCGGCCCGGAACAGGGCCCGCTGATGTGCATCCCCGGCAGTCACAAGGGCGAGATCTACGACCATTACGATGAGCAAGGCTTTTGGCGCGGTGAGTTGCGCAAGAGCGATGCTGCCAAAGTTCCCGCCGATACAGCCGTCGAGCTGATCGGAGCTGCGGGCTCGGTCACCTTGCATAACTACCGGACGCTGCACGCCTCGCGCCAGAATCTGTCCGGGCTTGGCCGTCCGCTCCTGCTCTTTGTGATGTCCGCTGCCGATGCCGTGCCCTATACGGCGCAGCCACTGAAATCACGCTATGAGCAGGCGATTATATGCGGCGAGCCGGTCAACGAGGCTCATCACGAGCCGGGCCGTTATCGCATGCCGCCGGATTGGAGCGGCGGCTATACCTCCATCTTCGCTCTACAAAAGCAGGAGGCCAGTGCTTAAAGCAACAAAGATGTTTAAGCTGGATCAAAGCGGACCAACCCGTCAACTGCGCCGCTCTAAATCTCCTCCGGTATCATCTTGATTGCTCCGCAGGGGCATTCGGCCACACAAATTCCGCAGCCTTTGCAGAAATCATAGTCAAACTCAAACCGCTTGCCGGGCCCGAGTTTGATGACGGCGTTATCCGGGCAGACGCCATAACAATTATCGCATTCAAAGCAATTGCCGCAGGACAAACAGCGCCGAGCCTCATAGATTGCGTTGGTTTCGTCCAGTCCGCTCAGGACTTCTCCAAAGGTGGTCTGACGGCGGACAATATCGAGCATTTGCTGCACCGTTTCAGGCGCATTGGCGTAATACCAGGGATTGAGCTTTTCAAAATCCGCCAGTTCGTGACGCTCACCGGGGTGAAAGACCTTTCCATGCAACCAGGCATCGATGCAGCGTGCGGCGTGTTTGCCATGTCCGACCGCAACGGTCACCGTGCGCTCGGAAGGGACCATATCGCCACCGGCGAAGACGCCGGCATGGCCCGTCATCATCTGGCTGTTGACCTGGATCATTTTGTCGAGGATCTCCACGCCGTCTAGCTTTTCCACGAAAGTCGTATCGACATTCTGCCCAAGCGCCATGACGACCGTGTCCGCTTCCAACTCGTCATATTCGCCGGTCGGCTCGGGGCGGCCCTCTTCGTTCAGCCGCATTCGCTCCACCACGATCTTGTCGCCCTGGCCGATCTCCTTAATGGTGGTCAGCCAGTTGACGATAACCCCTTCTTCGATCGCTTCGTCCATCTCAAAGTCATGGGCGGGCATCTGTTCGCGCGTGCGCCGATATACGATGACCGCTTCCTTGGCGCCGAGGCGTTTGGCGGTGCGGGCGACGTCGACCGCAGTGTTGCCGCCGCCATAAACGATCACCCGGCGGCCGAGCATCGGTTTTTCCTCCGAGGTCTCCATCTCACGCAGGATACCCACGGCATCGAGAATTTTACCGGCATCGGCGGATGGAATGTTCACCCTGTTGGCCAAATGCGCACCGATTGCAAGGAAGACCGCATCGAACCCGCCCTCGGCGCGTTCCTTCGCGATGTCCTCGACCTTGCGGTTCAAAACAATCTCCACACCCATATCGCGGATACGCTGAATGTTGGCTTCGACCACATCGCGCGGCAGACGGTAGGCGGGGATGCCGAAACGCATCATGCCGCCGGCAACGGGCCCGGCCTCATAGATCGTCACAGCATGGCCAAGGCGTCGCAAATGATATGCTGCCGAAAGGCCGGAAGGGCCGGCCCCCACAATGAGGACCTTTTTGCCGGTATCGGCCTGCACGCTCTCAGGTATCCAGCCTTGCTTGCGCGCTTCATCGTCCAGGAAGCGCTCCACAGCGTGGATGTTCACAGCACTGTCGATATGTTTGCGGTTGCAAGCTTCTTCGCAGGGATGATAACAGGCGCGGCCCATAATACCCGGCAACGGATTGTCGCGCATGATTTCCTGCCAGGCGGCATGGTAGTCGCCTTCCTCGGCATGAGCGAGCCAGGCCTGGATATTCTCGCCCGCCGGACAGGCATCGTTGCAGGGGGGCAACCGATCGAGATAGATCGGCCGCTCGGTCCGCCAGCTACCGGTCTGATTTGCGAGGCTCGATCCGACTTCGAGCGTGATGGCGAAGGGAGCTGTCTTCGGGACCGTCATGGCAGTTGCTCCTCTTCTTCGCGCAAAAGGTCGAATTCGCGAATATTGGCGTCGCATATGGCCTGCAGGCGCTGGATGGACTCCTGGCCTTTCTCGCTTTTGAAAAGATGCGCGAAACGGCGCTGTGGTTTGAGATATTCGGTGATGGGGATGCGGCGGCGGATCGTGCGGGTATGCGTCACCCGGCCGTTTTCCGCTTCGAAAAGCGGGAAGAGCCCGGTCTCCACCACCAGGCGGGCGAGCTTGATCGTGTCGTGGCTTGCGCTCCCCCAGCCAAGCGGGCAAGGCACGTAAATGTGGATGTAGCGCGCCCCGTGAAAGCCCATTGCGCGCGTCACCTTCTCTTCAAGATCCTGGAGATAAGCAACCGAAGCGGTGGCGACATAGGGGATGCCGTGGGCCATGGCGATCTTCGGCAGGTTCTTGCCGGTGCCGAAGACGTTGCCGGGATAGTCCCCAATGGGCATCGTCGTCGCCGTGCGGGCGCCGCCAGGCGTGGCGCCGGAGCGCTGAACGCCCGTGTTCATATAGGCTTCGTTGTCATAGCAAAGGTAGAGCACATCGTCATTGCGCTCGAACATGCCCGAAAGGCAGCCAAAGCCGATATCGACCGTGCCGCCATCGCCGCCTTGCGCAATGATGCGGACATCCTTTCGCCCCTTTGCTTTCATCGCAGCCGCCATGCCTGTGGCTACGGCAGGCGCGTTTCCAAAGAGGGAGTGCATCCAGGGGATCTGCCAGGACGTTTCGGGGTAAGGCGTCGTGAAGACCTCAAGGCAGCCTGTGGCGTTGGAAGCCATGATCTTACCGCCGGCCGCGCGCATGGCGGCATCAAGCGCATATCGAGCGCCAAGTGCCTCGCCGCAGCCCTGGCAAGCTCTGTGTCCGGAGGTGATCGCATTTGTACGGCCCATGCTGGCCTGAACGGAGCGATTATCCGCATCGACCAGCCGGTTGCCGACCGTAAACGTGCCCTTCTGGTAGAATTTGACCTTCTGGGCGTCTGAGAGTTCGTCGAATTTCATCTTTCCTCGCCCTTTCACTGGCCTGGCGTGGCGGTTGCGCCTTCACGGTAAAGACGCTTGAGAATATTTTCGGCAATTGGTCCGGCGCCGATCTGCTCATGCTGGCGCGCAAGCTCGGCCTCGACGACGTTCCGTTGCAGATCGAGAAAATGCAGATCCTCAAGTTTGTCCTGCATGGCGGTGTCGAACAATCTGCTCAGCGACGGCACCGTGATCGGACGCCCGCCCAGACCGGCTATGACCGTATGAACGTGGACGCCTGTGCCCTGCATGGCCATCATCACATTATTGGCGACAACCCCGCCAAAACCGACCGCGAGGGACTTCTCCACGACGACGACCCGCTTGGCCTGTTTGAGCGCCTCGCGCAGCTTATCCGACGGGAAAGGACGGAAAGAGCAGACCGTCACGACGCCGATCTTATGCCCATTCGCCCGCATGTCATCGACCGTGTCCTTGACAGTTCCGGCGACCGAGCCAAGCGTAACGATGATGGTTTCAGCGTCCTGCGTCTCATAACTCCGGATCAGCCCGCCGCTTTCGCGCCCGAACAGCGTCTTGAACTCGGCGGCGATCTCCGGGATCACCTCCAGAGCCTGGATCTGTTTGTCATGCGCGAGATAGCGCACCTCCATGAACGCATCCGGCCCAACCATCGCGCCAATCGAATAAGGGTTGGCCGGATCGAGCGCCTGGCGCGGCTGGAAGGGCGGCAGAAAAGCATCGACCGTTTCCTGATCCGGCATATTCACGCGCTCATAGGCGTGTGTGAGGATGAACCCGTCCATACAGACCATGACGGGGCAGGACAGGCGCTCGGCAATTTTGAAGGCCTGGATATGCAGATCCAGCGCCTCCTGATTGGTCTCGGCAAAGAGCTGAAGCCAGCCCGCATCGCGCATCGACATGGAATCGCTGTGATCGTTCCAAATGTTGATGGGCGCGCCAATCGCCCGGTTTGCCACCGTCATGACGATCGGCAAACCAAGGCCGGAGGCATTGTAAACCGCCTCGGCCATGAAGAGCAGGCCCTGGCTGGCGGTGGCTGTGTAGCTGCGCGCGCCGGCTGCAGAGGCGCCAATCGCGACCGAAAGGGCGGCGAATTCGCTTTCGACATTGATGAATTCGCAAGGCCCCACTTTCCCTTCGCGCACCAGCTCTCCGCAATGTTCGACAATATGGGTTTGCGGGCTGATCGGATAGGCGCAGATGACTTCCGGGCGGCACAGCGCAACGGCTTCGGCAACAGCGTGGCTGCCTTCAAGTTGCTTAAGCATAGGCCTCCTCCTTCGTTTGAGCGGCCGTATATGCTGACCGTGCCGCCTCGATATTGCCGGCCGCAATTTGACCGCTGAACTTCGCCGCGATTGCCTTTTCGACGGAAGCGAGGCTGATCTGGCCAGAGATTGCCGCGAAGCCCCCGAGAAGCGCCGCGTTGGGGACGGGACGGCCGACATGTTTCCGGGCTAGCTCTGTTGCCGCTACACAGCGGATGTGCTCAGGAGGCAGGGCGCTGAGTTGTTGCGCAACATCAAGTTCGCCGAGGCTCTTTGACGAATTGATCAGGACGTAGCCTGAGGATTTAAGCCCTTGAAAGACATTGATGGCATGGAACAATGTCGGGTCCTGGATGATCACGGCGTCCGGCTCCAGGATCGGCTCGCGCGATCTGATTTCCTTGTCATCCAGGCGGCAGAACGACACCACAGGCGCGCCCGTTCTTTCCGAACCGAAAGACGGAAATGCTTGCGCATGCTTGCCCTCGGTAAATCCGGCGATGGAGAGCAGCTCCGCCGCCGTTACCACGCCCTGACCGCCGCGGCCATGAAGACGAACCAGAAACATCGCGTTTTCCTCCCCTCGTTTTACCGGGCTCTCATTAGCTCATCGGCCATATTGAGGCTTCGCGCAATGACCTGGATCAATTGCGCGGTGGTGTTTAAAGCGAGAAAGGAGGAAGGTGGGAACTAAACCAGGCTCATGAAGAATACAACATTGGGATCGCGGACCGGCCGGGACTAAGCCGGCTCGCAGCGTGAACGATGGTCTCTGTATCGATGCCGAAATGGGCGTAAAGGTCGTTGATACGCCCGGTCTGACCGAAATGCTCAACCCCGAGCGGCACGGTCTTGTGACCGGCGACTGCGCCGAGCCAGGCGAGCGTTGCGGGATGCCCGTCGATAACGGTGATCAATGTACAATGCGGCGGCAAACTGCCGAATAACCGCTCCACATGACTGATGGCCGATCTGTTGCCACGGCGGCGCGCCCTTTGCGCGGCGGTCCAACCCGCATTCAGCCGGTCGGCGGAGGTGACGGC
>CAZMAC010000119.1:0-1424 GCA_964564085.1 uncultured Hyphomicrobiaceae bacterium | reverse complement strand
GCGCCCTTTGCGCGGCGGTCCAACCCGCATTCAGCCGGTCGGCGGAGGTGACGGCAAGAACCCCGATATCCCGACGCGTTTCTGCCAAAAGGCCCGCGGCGGCGATCGCTTCGGGCGCGACGCAGCCCTGATAGGCAATGACAATGTCGCAGTTGGGGCCGGGCTCCCGCCACCAATAGGCGCCGTCGATCGTGCCCTGGCGGAATCGGTCTACATCCTTGCGCGGCGGTTGTTCCAGCGTCCGCGTACTCAAACGGAGATAGACCGAGCCGCCGGTTTCGTCGCGCAGCCAAGTCCGCTCGTCCGGATTGCCTTCGCCGTCGCGTTGCATGTAGCGAAACGCCCACTCCATGATCAGAGCAAGCTCATCGACATAGGCCGGCTCGAAGGCTGCAAGGCCGTCCTGGCTCATGCCGATGAGAGGCGCGCCGATCGATTGATGCGCGCCGCCTTCCGGGGCCAGCGAAATGCCGGATGGTGTTCCCGCGATGATGAACCGCGCATCCTGATAACAGACATAGTTCAGCGCATCGAGGCCGCGCGCAACGAACGGATCGTAAACCGTGCCGACCGGCAATAACCGTTCCCCAAAGAGAGAATGCGAGAGACCCGCCGCGCCGAGAAGCAGAAAAAGGTTCATCTCCGCGATGCCGAGTTCGATATGCTGCCCCTCATTGGAGAAGCGCCATTTCTGCGCGGACGGGACCCGTTCATCGCGGAACGTATCGGCAAGCTCATCGCGGGCGAACAGGCCGCGCCGATTGACCCACGCGCCGAGATTGGTCGAGACCGTTACATCGGGAGAGGTGGTGACCAGCCGGTCGGCAAGGACGTGTTTGGACTTGGCCAGTTCATCCAGAATCTTCCCGAAACCGGCCTGGGTGGATTGTTCCCGATCATCGGGCACCGGCAAGGACGGCACGTCGATGGCGCTTGCCGCATAGCGGCGCGTTCCTTCGGCAAAGAATGAGGCTGTACTCAGAAAGGATTGCAGCGCCTGCGGATCATCGACACCGGCGAATGGCTCCCATTCCTCGCCCTGCGGCACGCCCATCTCGCTCTGAAACGCATCCATTTGGGCGCGGGTCATCAATCCGGAATGATTGTCCTTGTGGCCGGCAAGGGGCGTCCCCCACCCCTTGATCGTATAGGCAAGAAATGCGGTAGGGCGGTCGTGATCGACGGCATCGAAAGCATCGGCAAGCGTCTCCACGCAATGCCCGCCGAGATTGTTCATGAGTTGTGATAATTCCGCGTCCGAGCGCCGGTCCAGCAGGGCGGTGAGCGGTCCCTGATCGCCGATGTCATCCATCAAACGCTTGCGCCACGCTACACCGCCCTGAAAGGTCAACGCGGAGTAAAGCTGATTGGGGCAGCGGTCGATCCAGTCGTGCAGTTTGTCTCCGCCAGGCTCATCAAAGGCC
>CAZMAC010000118.1:0-8294 GCA_964564085.1 uncultured Hyphomicrobiaceae bacterium | reverse complement strand
ACCTGACCTGGGGCTGGGCACTCATCCCGACCCTGGTCATCTTAGGTTTGTTTTTCACCATTGCTTCGGGCTTTGTGCAGCTCCGCTATTTCGGACGTATGTTCCGTGTGCTGTATGCGCCGCAGCCGGGTGCGGAGGGTCATATCAGTTCGCGCGAAGCGCTGCTTGTGAGTGTCGGCGGGCGCGTGGGTGGCGGTAATATTGCCGGCGTCGCGGTTGCCATAACGCTCGGCGGACCGGGCGCCGTGTTCTGGATGTGGGCGATCGCGCTGGTCGGTATGGCAACCAGCCTGTTTGAATGCACATTAGCGCAGGTCTATAAGCGGTCCGACGAAGACGGTACATACCGGGGCGGGCCAGCCCAATATATCCTTCATGGCCTGGGAGCTAACTATAACTGGCTGGCGATTATCTATGCCATCTCCCTCATTGCTGCGTTCGCTTTGGGCTTCAATGCATTCCAAGGCAACACAGTCGCGGGAGCCGTTCAAGACAGCCTCGGCGTGGACCGGATCTGGACCGGAGTGGTCCTTGCGGTGCTGACAGGTTTCGTCGTTTACGGCGGTATCAAGCGCATTGCCCAGGCCGCCGATATTATCGTGCCGGTCATGGCCTTTGGATATATCGGCATGGCTCTGCTCATTATCTTGTTCAATATCGGGGAAGTTCCGGCTGTCATAAGCACAATCGTTAACAACGCTTTCGGTTTTGAGGAAGCCGTCGGTGGTGGTATGGGCGCGGCTATAGCACAAGGGCTTCGGCGCGGGCTGTTCTCAAACGAGGCAGGCTTGGGAAGTGCGCCGAACGTGGCTGCGGTCGCCTACGTGCCCCATCCGGTGAGCCAGGGTATCGTGCAGGCGCTTTCCGTGTTTATCGACACGATCATCATTTGCTCCTGCACGGCCTTCATCATCCTGCTGGGCGATGTCTATGTGGCCGGGGCAGTGGACGTGAATGGCGTGGCTTTGACCCAGCAATCGCTTGTCTCTCACGTCGGGGATTGGAGCCAATATTTCCTAACGGCGGCGATTCTGCTGTTTGCTTTCAGCTCGATTATTTACAACTACTATCTGGGCGAGAACGCGCTCACGGTTTTCACGGACTCCGAAATTGCGCGGCATGTTCTGCGTATCCTGATCGTAGGGCTGGTCTTTCTCGGGTCTTCGGCGCCCGGAGCGACATCGGTCTTCTTTTTCTCCGATCCGATGATGGGCGTCTTAGCGCTCGTTAATCTGCTTGCCATCCTCATGCTGTTTCCGGTCGGCTTGCGCGTTCTGAAAGATTTCACGGCGCAGTTGAACGAAGGCAATGACCCGCCTGTGTTCGATCCGAAGAAGTTTTCGGATCTGGATATCGATGCAAGCGCCTGGACGAATGGCGTTCGGGGCCCGGCGGGGCAGGCTCAACCTGCCGAGTAGGGTTGTGACAGTGAGAGCGGTGTGAATACGGCCATCTCAAAGAGGATTTTGCATCGCTTTCAGCTGTTTACCCTCGCGCCCCGCCAGATCCTGGATGAACTGCCAGGCAACGCGGCCCGACCGGCTTCCGCGTGACATCGCCCATTGTAAAGCTTCGGCCTCCAGGGCGGCGCGCTCGGTCGTCAGCCCGAAATGGTCGGCGTAGGACCGGACGATGTCGAGGTAATCGGCCTGGCTGCAATTGTGAAAGCCGAGCCAAAGCCCGAAACGGTCAGAGAGCGAGACATTTTCCTCAACCGCTTCCGATGGGCTGATCGCGGTTGAGCGCTCATTTTCCATCATATCGCGCGGCATGAGATGACGCCGGTTCGAAGTGGCATAAAAGATCACATTGTCCGGCCGCCCCTCGATCCCGCCTTCGAGCAAGGCTTTCAGCGATTTATAGGACGTATCGTCCGCATCGAAGGAAAGGTCGTCACAAAAAACGATGAAGCGGTGGGGCGACTTGCGAAGATAGGCAAGACAGGCCGGCAGGCTGGCTATGTCCTCGCGGTGGATCTCAACGAGCTTCAAGGCATCGTCCTTGCCTTCGGCTTTCAATCCTTCCAGAACGGCTGCGTGAACCGCTTTGACGAGCGAGCTTTTGCCCATGCCGCGCGCGCCCCAGAGCAGGGCGTTATTGGCCGGAAGCCCCTTCGCGAAGCGCTCCGTATTGGCCTTGAGCGTGTCGCGCATCTGCTCCACGGACTTCAAAAGCGACAGCTTGACGCGATTGACCTCGGTCACCGGCTGAAAAGCTTCCGGTTGCGATTGCCAGATAAAGGCGTCAGCAGCGGAAAAATCCGGTTCAGCAGGCGGAGGCGGGGCAAGCCTTAACAACGCGCTGGCAAGACGCTCCAAAGCGCTATGTGCTGCAGAATCGGTCAGGGGCGGCAAATCTACCAAATGGGGCTCACGAGCTGACATAAGACCTATCCAAATATGTTCATACGGGCGGCGAAGGGTTTGAAAGGGGCAAGCGGAGCCCTTTTCGTCAAGCGTTGCAATGAAATAGCCTATTCAGGACTAGCGGAGAAAGCGATCTCGCGCTATGGAAGGGGCGGAATTTCCTTCTGATTTGGCCGTTGCATCGCCAGCTATGGCCATTATATTCGCCACAACCCGAAAATGCTCCGCTATTCGGCCGCCAGCCGGACGAAGCGTTTCCAAGGAGGCACTTGAGCGATGTTCATTACGGAAGCCTTTGCCCAGCAACCGGCTGCACCCGGCGGCGGCTCTATGCTCATTCAGTTGCTGCCATTCGTCCTGATCCTGGCGATCATGTACTTTCTGATCATACGGCCGCAGCAAAAGCGCTTAAAGGAGCATCGCGAGATGATCGCTTCGATCAAGCGCAACGATACGGTCGTAACGGCAGGCGGCATGGTCGGTAAGGTGACAAAGATCGTTAACGACAATGAGCTTCAGGTCGAACTTGCCGAAGGTGTCCGTGTCCGGGTGGTCCGGAGTACGATTGCCGAAGTCCGCACGCGCGGCGATGTCCGCGAGGTGGAGTCGCGAAAAGCGCGGAACCGTCAGGATGACGATGATGACGTCGATGATGATGATCTTGACGGTGAGGAGGAGGAACGTCCCGCTCGCAAATCCAAGGCGGCGAATACGAACCGGCCTCCGGCGGATGGCGGCGCGACATAACGGGATGTTTAGGCCTCAAAGGCAAATTGCATGCTTCATTTCGAACGCTGGAAAACGATTTTAATTTGCGCAATTGCGGCAGCAGGTATTCTTTTCACGCTGCCAAATCTCTTCGCGCCAAGCCAGCTTCAAAGCCTGCCAAGCTGGATGCAGATGCGGATGCCTTTGGGTCTCGATCTGAAGGGCGGATCGCATTTACTTTTGCAAATGGATACAAATGAGCTGCGCAACGACTGGCTGGAATCCATCGCAGGTGATGTGCGCCAAAAGCTGCGTGAAGAGCGGATCGGTTATGCCGGGCTCGGCAAATCCGGCGGCGATGTTCGCGTAACGATCCGCAAGCCGGAGGATGTCGAAAAAGCGCTTAGCGAGCTTCAAGAACTGGCGCAACCTGTATCCAACAGCATACTTGGCAATACCGGAGATGATCTTGAGGTTGAGCGCGGCGATGGAAATACCATTCGTCTTCGCCCATCCCAGTCTGCGATAACCGAACGGATCACGTCTGCTCTCGGTTCGGCAATCGAGACAATCCGCCGCCGTGTTGACGCTCTCGGCACCACCGAGCCAACCATTCAGCGTCAGGGACAGGACCGGATTTTGCTGCAGGTGCCCGGTTTTGACGATCCGGGGCAGCTGAAAGAGCTGGTCGGCAAGACAGCCAAGCTGACATTTCATCTGGTCGACCCGACGATGAGCGCATCGGAGGCGATTTCTGGCAATCCACCGCCTGGATCGGCAATTTACGAGTCGCAGGAGCCAACGGAACCGGCCTATCTGCTTCAGAAGCGCTCAATTGTCAGCGGTGAGGATCTTGTCGATTCGCAACCGGGTTTTGATCAGCAAACCAACGAGCCCATCGTTTCCTTCCGGTTCAATTCATCCGGCGCACAGCGTTTCGGGCGCGTGACGCAGGAAAATGTCGGCCGTCCTTTCGCTATCGTTCTCGATAATAAAGTGATATCAGCTCCTGTCATCCGTGAGCCGATCCTGGGCGGTTCCGGGCAAATTTCCGGGAATTTTACGGTTCAGGAAGCCAATAATCTTGCCATTTTATTGCGCTCCGGTGCGCTGCCGGCCTCGCTTCAGGTTATCGAGGAACGCTATGTGGGCCCCAGCTATGGCGATGACTCGATTGCAGCCGGTGAAATTGCAGCAATCGTCGCCTTGTCTGCCGTTGTTGTCTTTATGGTCGCCAGCTATGGGCTGTTCGGTATTTTTGCCGTCGTCGCCCTGGTCGTGAATATCGGGCTTATTATTTCTACCCTTTCTCTGATGCAGGCGACGCTGACCTTGCCCGGCATTGCGGGCATTGCCCTTACCATGGGTGTGGCGGTTGACTCAAACGTTTTGATTTTTGAGCGGATCAGGGAAGAAGTGCGATCGGGCAAATCAACCATTCTTGCGATCGAAGCCGGTTTTTCCCGGGCCTATTCGACCATTATCGACGCAAACCTGACAGGTCTGCTTGGGGGGATTATCCTGTTCTGGCTGGGTGTCGGCCCCGTGCGCGGCTTTGCTGTAACGTTATGTATCGGCATCATGGCCTCGATGTTCACCGCGATCACGCTGACCCGTCTCTTGATTGTCGAGTGGCTTCGTTTGGCCCGCCCGCAAGAGGTACCGATTTGAGGATTGATTGATGGCCTTTGCTTTCAAGCCGTTGAATTTAGTTCCACATAATACCAAAATCCAGTTCACGTCCTATTTCCGCACTTGCATGGCGATTTCGGGAGCACTGGCGTTTGCAACATTTGTCCTTCTTGCGACCGCTGGGCTTAATTTCGGTATCGACTTTCTCGGCGGTACGCTGATCCAGATCCGGACAACGGACGGACCAGCTGATATCGCCAAAATCCGTTCCGATCTTGGCAATCTCGGGCTTGGTGAAATTCAGATCCAGAAATTCGGCACCTTCGGCACCAAGGATGAAGTTCTGATCCGCGTCACGCAGCAGCCCGGCGGCGAGCAGGCACAGCAAGAAGCCGTCAGGACGGTTCAGAACGCGCTTGGTGCAAATGTCGAAATCCAGCGGACGGAAGTTGTCGGGGCGACTGTTTCCGGCGAACTCGTCGAAAAAGCCGCTATTGCGCTGGTGTTGGCCAGTCTCGGGATCTTCGTTTACGTCTGGTTGCGTTTCGAATGGCAATTTGCCGTCGGCGCAATTGTTGCCCTGGTGCATGACGTGTTCATCACGATCGGCGTCTTCTCCGCAACGCAAATGGATTTCAGCCTGCCGATCGTTGCAGCTTTGCTCACGATTATCGGCTATTCCATTAACGACACCGTCGTCATTTATGACCGCATCCGCGAAAACTTGCGCAAATATAAGAAAATGCCACTACCAGAGCTGATTGATCTGTCGGTCAATGAAACCTTGTCGCGCACGATTATGACGACGGCAACGACATTCCTCGCTCTGCTCGCGCTTTATGTCTTTGGTGGCGAGGTTATTCGCGGTTTCACCTTTGGTATCCTGTTTGGCATCCTGATCGGTACGTACTCAACCGTTTTCGTTGCCGCGCCATTCATTCAAATTTTGGGCGTGAAACGCGATTGGAGCGGGGTGAAAGCGCCCTCGCCGGCATCTGAGCGCCGTACGGCGGATGTTTGAAGCCATATGCAGCTTCCGCAGCCATTGCTGACAGAGCGTGCACCGATTTCCGGCTATGGACGTGGCGGCTTTCGTGTCGGGGGCGTTGAACATCGAGGCTCGATCCTAATCCTGCCGCAAGGCGTTTATCCCTGGACCATCGCGGATGCGACTAACCTTTCTGCAGACGCGCTCAGCACGGTTCTTGAGCAAGGCGCGCCGCTTAGTTTTCTGATCCTGGGCACAGGCGCGAGTCAGGTTTTTCCCAGCCAGGAGCTGCGCGACGCTTTTGCTGGCGCCGGTCTTGGGCTCGACGCCATGGACACCGGCGCGGCCTGCCGCACTTACAATGTGCTTCTCGCCGAAGAGCGAGTTTTTGCAGCGGCCTTGGTTGCAATCGCCTAGTTTATAATGATTTGAACCGGATCAAAGCAGGGGCATCTTTTGGCCCAAACAGCCGGCAGCCTGGACACTCATATTAGCGATCTCGTTAGGCAAGGCGATCAGGACCGCTACTGGTCTGCTCTTCTGGCGCCGGAAACAGTCCGTGGCGATTTACTCGCTCTATACGCTTTCAATCTCGAAATCGCGCGCATTCCTGACCAGGTCAGCGAGCCGCAACTCGGTGAGATCCGCCTACAATGGTGGCAGGACATGTTTTCGGCCGCCATGCAAGGCGAGCGCACCGATCATCCCGTCCTCGATGCTGCTGCTGAGGTGGCAAGGCGACACGGATTGCCTCAGGAAAATCTGATTGGCATGATCGAGGCGCGCGGGTTTGATCTTTATGATGACCTTATGCCCGATTTTGCCGCTCTGGAGAGCTATTTAGGCGCGACAGCCGGGGCACTCTTCGGCTTATCCGCGCGCATCCTGCGCGATCAAACCGGTGCGGCAGATATGCTCGCCCATGAAGCAGCGCTCGCTTATGGATTGACCGGTCTTATGAAGGCGCTGCCCTATCATGCCGCGCGGGGGCGTATCTTCCTGCCCCAAAGCCTGCTTGCCGCGCATGGCCTTCATCCGCATGCCATCCTCAGCGGCAATGATAATGACGATCTACGCGCTGCATTGCGCGATATGGGCGCGCGCGTAGCAGATGCTCTGAGCCGGTTTCGGGTCCTTTCCGCCGGGCTGAAACGGGAGATACGCCCGGCCTTTTTGACGGTCGCGGTGGTTCCCCCTTACCTGAAAAGACTGACCAGCCCGGCGCACAAACCCTTTCACGACGCCGTCCAGCTCAATCCTTTGCAACGCTATGGTCTGATCTGGAAAGCCTATTTAAGCGGGCGGTTTTAATATTGCCTGCCAAAGAGAGAGCTTCAAGCAAGCTGGGCCTTTTTAGCATGGGTGGCCCGACGCGATTGCGGGGTTTTGTGCTCCCGGGTTTACCCCGTTGAATGCATCCACAAGTCAAAAATGGTAGTTCAAACCGATGCGCACGACATGCATATCGAAATCGAAGGGCTCTCCCGCGATGCCTGCAACCGGCGTGTGGATTTCCTCGTCAAAACTGGCATAGAGATAATCGACGCGAAAGCTGACACTTTCCCAAAGCTGGTGTCAATGCCACCGCCAAGAGCCCAGCCATCATAGCTCACATCGTCGGAGCCGGACACTGTGCCATTGGGCAATGCGCCCGAACCGGATATCGTCGTGACAAAGTTTGTCTCAACCTTCGCATGAGCCAGACCAGCAGTGATAAAGAGCAAGGTCGAGCCCATATTGCAACCGATCCGTCCACGAATTGTCGCAAGATAATCGAGATCGAAGCTCTGCTGCTCGGCGATCGTATCCGCAGGCGTTCCCAGATCGAAATCGTAGGTCAGCTCACCTTCGACACTGCTGGCTGCGATATCGGCTTCGACCCCGAACACCCATCGTGACCTTTGCCAGTTATACCCAGCCTGCAAACCGAGCAGTCCGCCATCGGGGTCATGCTCCAGCTCCTCCTCGATGAGGACGCCGAGTTCCGGGTCGACATCGGACGGGTTAAAGCTGCCGAAACCAAAGCCAAAATGACCGCCTAAATAGAGGCCTTGCCATGTCGGCGATACAAAATGTGGCTCTGATACGTCTTTCAGACTGCCGTGTTCTTGTCCGTGTCCAAGGTCTGCAGCATGAGCGGTGTAGGAAATTCCAAAGTGCTGAGCGCAGCGGCGACCAGAAGCCACCTGGATCGATGAGATACCATGTTTAACCTTTTAAAATGAATATGGCTTGCCCATTGGCGCCGTCGTTACGCGTTAGATCAGCCGGCGTTTAATCGGAATCGATTAAACGCCGTTAAGTTGATCTATTTCAAAAGTTTAGCGCAACTGTCCGCGTCCTATTGGACGTGCGTTGCGCTAGTCACGTATCAAGCGGACAAGAAAACAATCTTAAGTTGTTTTTATTCTTGTGTTCGCGCAAAGAGGGATTTGGCGATGTTAACGAGATACGCCCATAAAAATAGAAATTGCTTTACTGCATCGTCAGTGCGGAGCTGCACCTTTCTCGTCATGCCCTGGTTTCAGGCCGATGCGCGCATCAGCCCTGCTAGCAGACACCCGTCCAGTTCGCGCACTGCGCGTGCTGACATAGCCCGC
>CAZMAC010000117.1:0-8324 GCA_964564085.1 uncultured Hyphomicrobiaceae bacterium | reverse complement strand
CGTTAAACAGTTAAACCAACGCGCGTCCAATCGGACGGGGACAGTTGCCCTAACTTTTTAAAATAGATCAACGAGACAGAGCGGCGCCGACGACTCCAATTTAAAATCCGCCGCTCTACGCCACAAACTCGTTAAAATGGATCCAGATGCGTAGCGCAGCAAGCTGGACCGACGTCAGATAGTCCGCCCTGGCGGGCCCATCACAGCTCTTCACTTATACGTCAAAAGCAACAAACCGCATTGCCCATCCAATCCTGACGCTATACCTACCGCCGCGGTTATCGGAGGGATTTTTATGCCGGACAGCATTCTGACGCTCGGTCTCGTCACTGCCATCGTTGCATTGGCAAGCCTTGTATTAAGCCCGCGCGCCAGAAGCCAGGAGGCTTTTTATTCTGGCCGAGATGCGAATGGCAACGCCCCCGGCATCATTGCGCTCACCTTCTCGCAAGTGACAACCTGGATTTTCGCCCGCTCGATCATGAACGCGGCCATTCTTGGCTATGTATTCGGCATAGCCGGCGCGCTGGCTTACGCCGCCTATTATCTGTCCTTCCTGACGGGCTGGTGGATTATCTCCAGCCTGAGATTCCGGCATGGCTTCCCAAGCATTCAGTCCTTTTTGCATGCCCGTTTTGGCAGCGCGGGGACGAGCACATATAATTTCGTGGTCGGCGTCAGGCTGATTTCGGAGGTTTTCGCCAACCTGCTGGTGATCGGTCTGATATTCGGCGATAGCGGATCGACCGCCTATATCGCCGCGATGCTGATGGTGGGGCTCGTTACGCTTGGCTATTCGCTGATCGGCGGACTGAACGCCTCGGTTCGCACCGACAGCTTTCAGATGGGTCTGTTCCTGGCGGTGCTCTCGCTGCTCATGATGACCGCCCTGAGCAGCGGAAGTTTCGACCTGCAAGCCATTGTCGCGTCTGCGCCCGATGAGACCAATCCCGGTTGGGTGCTTCTCGCCGTCGCGCTCTTGCAGGTCTGGAGCTATCCCATGCACGACCCTGTGATGATGGATCGTGGCTTCATCGCCGACCGCCGCACGACCAGAGCAAGTTTTTATCACGCGGCCTGGATTTCCGTTCTTTGCATTCTCGCTTTCGGCCTTCTTGGCGTTTGGGCCGGCCTGCAAAAAATCGAAGGCGAAAGTTTTCTTCCGACCCTAAGTCGGCTCATCGGCGAGTGGCCGATGCTGCTTTTCAACATCGCGCTTATCGTCTCCTGCATGTCCACGCTCGACTCCACCTTCTCAAGCGCCGCCAAACTCTCGATTATCGACATGCGCGCGGGCTCGCCGACCCTGACAAATGGACGGATCGCCATGGCGCTCTTCTTCCTTGGCGGCCTCGTCATGGTTTTTCTCGGATCGCAGGACCTGTTTGCCGCCGTCGCGGTTTCCGGATCGGCCTCAATGTTTCTGGCCCCTGTCATCTTTTTCTCGCTTTGGGGAAAACGAACAAATATCCCGGTGTGGAGCTATCTCACCAGCTTCTTTGCCGCGATGACAACCGCCATGATTTATTTTACCGACTCCTCCGGCTACACGAATATTGTTGGGCAGATGACCGGTTATAGCCACAAATATAGCATCCTGCTGATCCTATCGGTTACCAGTCTTGCCATTGGTTTTGGAGCCTTTACGCTCGGCCTGATGACGGGACGCTCGCCCGGCGCCTTAGGACGGGATAAGGAAAAGTTAGCACCCGTTTCCTAAAAAATAGGGCCCAAACAAAAAGATGCAGACTATGTCGAGAAAGAGTTTATGCGAACCTTCGGGTGAAACATTGCAAACGAACTGATTAAGAATCATTCCCAGCGCAAATGAATCCCCCTAAAGAGCACTCAAGCACTCAAGTCGGATGCCGTTCCCTCGATTTCGTCGAGCATTCGCATCGTCGCCGCATAGCCCTCAGCGATGGCGGGCTTGGATTTATGAAAATCAAATAGTCCCATCGTGCCAAGTCGCGGGGCGATGACGACATCGGGCGGATCGCCGGCGAGCCGGGCACGCGCAATCCGGTCCTGCGTCACGTTGAAGGCTTCGAGCAGCACGCGCGATATGCCCGGCGCTTGATCGCCGTTGCCTTTATCGAAAACCTGATGACGGAGACTGCGCAGGAGTGGAAACCGTCGTTTCCTTTCCGTGGCTTCCGGAGGCGCGGGCGTGGGCGAAGCCGTATCGAGAGCGGTCGCCTCCATCGGCGTCAGTGCCGTGCGCGATATACCACCATGGTGAAGGTTGACGGCAATGACCAGGCTGGCCCCCTTTGCGCGGCAGATGGCGACCGGGATGGGGTTGACGAAAGCGCCATCCATCATCCAGCGCCCATTAATCTGCACGGGGCGGAAAATCCCGGGTAGCGCATAAGAAGCCCGGATGGCGCAGACCAGCGGCCCCTTGGTCAGCCAAACTTCGCGGCCCGATCCGATCTCCGTCGCAACCGCAACAAAATTTTGCTCCAGATCTTCAATGTCGATCCCTTCCAGCTCCTTGTCGAGTATCCGGCGCAAGCGGCTGCCGGAGATCAGCCCGGCTCCCGTCAAATCAAGATCGAGAAATCGCAGGACGCTGCGCGGCGTCAGGCTGGTAACGAAATGCTCCAGCTTATCGAGCTTACCGGCCGCATAACAGCCGCCGACCACCGCGCCGATCGAAGTCCCAGCAATCACGCTCGGCGCCAGCCCGTAAGCCGCAAGCGCCTTTAGAACGCCGATATGGGCCCAGCCGCGCGCCGCGCCGCCTCCGAGCGCTATGCCGATCTTATAGGAGTCCATCTGTTATCGCCGTTTCTAATTGCCAGGCAAGCCATGTCGGGGGGGAGAATTTTCATGAAGCGCCAGGCATCGAAAGTGGGGTAGTTTGCACTGAGAAACCTCAAAAAAGGCTGACCGATTCGATTTTAACAGAAACAGGTTGCAGACAGTGAACCGATACGGCAGCATCAGATTAGATCAACAAAAATAATGGATGATGCCTCATGGCGACGATCGGTGTTCCCCATTTCTGCAACGATATTGGCGTGGAGAAAATTCACATTGGCGTTAAGGAATTTCAGTGTATGGGAGCACGCCCGCCTAGCGACCATCCGCATGTTTACCTGGATATGGGCTCCGACAATCAGATCGTCTGCCCCTATTGTTCAACCCTTTATGTTTACGATCCAAATCTGAGCGCCGATCAGTCTGATCCTCCCTATTGCCTGCATCAGAACGATGACATCCAAGTTGCGTAACATACGATTGCCGCCATGACATCAGGCGCCATCGAAAACGGTAAGCCGGTCCTGATAGCAGGCGGGGGAATAGGTGGCCTCAGCGCTGCGATCGCGCTTGCCCGGAAAGGCATCGCAAGCTGCGTTCTTGAAGCCGAGCCAAGCTTTAGCGAGAGTGGCGCAGGCGTTCAGATCGGCCCAAATGGCAGCCGGATCCTACGCGACTGGGGGCTGGAGAATGGCCTTGAGACCGGAGCGTCCCGCCCTGAGCGCATCGACATCGGGGATGGACGTCAGGGCGGAACGCTTACCTCGCTTCCCTTGCGCCCCGAGGCAGAACAGCGTTACGGCGCGCCCTATTACGTTGCCGAGCGGCGCTATCTCCACAAGCTGCTCATCGACCATGCCGCGCAAAGGCCGGAAATTACGCTGAAAACGGGCTTTCGTGTCGAGAGCTTTCGCCGGATGCCGGGCGGTATCGCCGTTATGTCTTCAGACAGTCACGAATTGGAAGGCCGGGCGCTGATCGGCGCTGACGGCGTTCACTCCCGAATGAGACTGCTGCTTTATGGCGTTCCGCCGGTTTATTCCGGCCGCAATGCGTGGCGGGCAACCGCCGCAGTAAATGGCTCAGAAACGGATGACGGCAAGAGTGTCAATCTCTGGCTCGGCCGCCGGGCGCATCTCGTGCATTATGCCTGCAATGCTGACGGCCTGATCAATGCGGTCGCGATAACCGGCGGCAAACCGGCATCGGACGGATGGGGAACGCCGGGCGAAAGCGTTGACCTCATGCCGAAATTTGCCGGCTGGACAGATGAGCCCTGGCGTTTTCTGCGCCGCTTTGAGAGCTGGACAATCTGGCCGCTGCTGACAATGGCGCCTTTGCCACGTTGGAGCGATGGACGGGTCACGCTTCTGGGCGATGCCGCTCATCCGCTCATGCCGTTTCTTGCATCCGGCGCTGTCATGGCGATTGAGGATGCCGCCGTGCTCGCAAGTGAAATGGCGCGAACGCCTGATAATCCCGAAAGGGCGTTCCAGAACTATGAGCAGCGCCGCATTCCCCGCATTCGCCGAGTCCGGCGAAACTCAGCCGCCATGGGCAACATTTATCAGATGGGTGGCCCGATGCGGCTGGCGCGCAATCTGACGCTGAGAGCACTATCGGGGCGGCATCTGCTCGCCAGGAATGACTGGCTTTACGGATATCGCGTCGAAGATTGAGGCGTCTGGCTGTTTAGCGAAGCTGCAAAGGAGGGCCCCGCGCCAATGATCTGTTGGGAGCGGGCGAGCATGTCCTGAACCGGTTCAGGCTGCAGAAGCGCGTTGGCCGGATAGCCTTTTCCCGTAAAGCCGAGACGGGCCGTTTTCACCGGCGCCGGACCGCCACCCGTGCGCACCATCAAATCGCGCCATCCGAAGTTGGCTTCCGGCCCGATCAGGACAGGCGGCTGCGCCCGCGTGATGTGCGAGACCGGCCGATAGCCGGTTTCTTCTTCCTGAAAAACGACGAGCGAGCAGCCAGTTTGCACGCACCAATCGGTACCTGAAAAAAGAACGAGGGCCTCCGGCCGTCCATCTCCGTTTAAATCAGCACCCGCAAAATTGATCGCCGCCGCGCTTCGCTGCTTGGTCAGCCTGTGACGCTCCACGGCTTTGCGAAGCTCGGGCTCATTAACGCCGCCGGTCAAAGCGCTGCCGGTTGTATTGGGCGAATTCGTCTTGGGTGTCAGAGCGATCGGAGCCTGTGTGGCAAGCTCGGCGGTCTCGGTCGGGTTGGATCGCCCGCAACCATTTAAGATCATGACGCTGAAAAGCGCCACAGCCACGCCTGCCCTTGCAAGCGGCGTCTGAATTTGACAGCCAATTCGTCCCAAAGACGGCATGAAGACTTGTACCTTTTCTTTGACTCACTCCGTGGAAGTATACACGGTTTCGCCGCTTACCGATGACCCCTAACTAAGCCTTATCCTGACTGGTTCGAGGTCCATAGGATGAAAGGATCACAGCTGATGCGCAAATACCACAGCTAAGGATAAGCCTTTTTGATCCTACCTGCGCGTTCTCACACTTGCTCAAAAAGCCCGAACAGCCCGCCGGTTCACACAAGTCCGCATGTCAGCCATGCATTTCCCACAGACCGCATCGTTCAATGGCAATTGCGCATTGAAGCGGGATGGAGAAATGTACAAGGCGATTGCCGATCCTGGCTCAAAGACGGGCTGCTTTTCAATCTGCGCTAAACGACCCGACTCGATCATTGTCGATGATTTTGGATTGCGGCAGACCAAGCCAGGATCGTTTTGAGCTTGGGCATTGCAAATTGTCCTATCAAAGAAAGACACATGCCGTCATCTCTCGTCGCCCTCGACAATCCAAAGACCCGCCTGATCGCCATCGGCTTGATGTGCTGTGCGATCACGTGTTTTTCCGTTTTGGACGCGGCCGCTAAATATCTCATGACCGTCGCCGCCCTGCCCGTCTTTCAGGTCGTCTGGTTGCGCTTTCTCAGCCATGCCGTCTTTACACTTGCCGTTTTCGGTCCGCGTAATTTCATCGGCTCGCTGCGTTCCGCCCGTCCGGCCTTGCAGATGTTTCGCGGGGCTTTGCTGTTTTTAACGACGATCTGCAATTTCGCAGCGCTTCGCTATCTGCAGCTGGACCAGATCGCCACGCTGTTCTTTCTATCTCCCTTCATCGTGGCGCTGCTGGCGGGGCCGTATCTGGGCGAATGGATCGGCTGGCGCCGGCTTATGGCGATTATGGTCGGTTTTTCAGGCGTCATTCTGATCATGAGACCTGGGTTTGGCGGCATTCACTGGGCCGTCTTCTATTCTTTCGGCGCGACCTTCTGCTATGCCTGTTACACCGTCTTAACGCGCTATCTTGCCCGCCATGATCCCTCACTCGTCACCCAGGTCTATTCGCCTCTTGCAGGGGTCGTCCTGCTCGCACCGCTGGCACTATGGAGCTGGGACTGGCCCGCCGAAACATCGACATTGCTGCCGGTTATACGCTGGGCCTGGGAATGGCCGGCCGATATCTGGATCTGGCTCTTGCTGCTCTCGACAGGCATCTCAGGCGGCTTCGGCCATTATCTGCTGATCCTTGCCCATCGCCGCGCACCGGCACCGATCCTTGCGCCGTTCACCTATGTCGGGCTGATTTCTCAGAGCATCATCGGCTATCTGGTCTTCAGCGATATCCCGAGCCTGTGGACGCTGGCGGGCGGAGCTGTGATTATCGGTTCGGGTCTGTATTTGCTGTATCGCGAGCGGACAGCCATGAGGGCCGAAAATGCTACGGTTTCAGCGCCGGCAGCGACTGCAGGCCGTTGATACAAAGACGATTGATGAGAGCCGCTCTTCTAACGCGGCTCTAAAAGCAACCAATATTCATCATTTACTGCGCGTCCTGCTTGATTCTCCATTCCATGAACTCACGGAAAAGCTTTTCTCTGTTCACATTTCTTAAATTGGACGCCGCCTCTGTTGAAGATTTATCCTGAATAAACCGATCAAAGTCTTGTTTCACATTTGTTGCCGCAACGGACCTGGATTTTAGCGTCTTCAAGATCTCTTCGGCCGGGGCAAATCGTGTCCATCCCGGAAGTTTCGCCGCAAGATTGACCTCATTCCATTTCGGATGGCGCGGTTTCTCGAGGAACTGATCGAACTTCTCAAATAGCGCTCTGGTAAACTTTGCAACACGGCGATAACGGTCCGTGTCGGGAGCCCAATTGAACACGGTCAAAACAGCGCCGACCGCAAGCGTTTCAATCGTTTCACCGTCAGCAATGAGATTGGGGTAGTCCTGGTGTGTGAGCGTTGCCGGGAGATAATCAACCTGTAGCGGCGGCGCATAGGGAACATTGATGAATTTATATTTTTCGGGGTCCGATTCCAGCTTCGAGAATGCCCCGCTGGGCTTGCCGGCGATCAGGATGGTTGCGGCGATTTCCCCTCGCCTGATCGCTTCAAAGGCATCAGCCTGCCCCATATTGACTTCTTCGACGGGGATTTGAAGATCTTCGAAAATAAGCTGCGCCGAAAGCTGTGTGCCGCTTCCAATGTCACTGAAGTTCACTTTTTTATTGCGCAATTCCTTGATGTTATTGATTTCCGACGAGACCAGCAAATGCATTTCTTCGTTGTAAAGCCTCGTAATATAACGAAGTTTACTTGATAGATTTTTACCCAGCTCACCCGTTTTTCTGTAATATCTTAAGATGTTTGATTGGGTTATCCCCATATCAATGCCTTTAAGATACAGGATGTCCCTCATATTCTGCGCGCCGCCTTTCCCGACTATCGGCAGGACACGCAAGTTATTTCCGTCATCAAGAACGGCCGACATATCATAAGCGAGATAGAGATAAGTCCCGTTGGGATTCCCTGACATGATCGTCACGGTATTTGCGTTGAGCTCTTCCACAAAAAGATTGCTTTGCGGCGCTCTGTTAATCGGGCCTGTTTGAACAAGGCCAGGTGGCGGCTGCAAGACTTGCACGGAAAACGGCAACTGCCTTTCTTGGCTTTGCGCTTTGGCAGCATCATCCGCCAAGAATAAGGCGGCGATAAAAGCGAACCAGACCCCCATCATGCGATACATCGAAAGCTTCCTTCCCGGTTGCAGCTTCCATCTGGCGAATTCATCAATTACGGGTTTTTACCTAAGCGACTTCGGATTTCAAATGAATAGCGTCCAACCTGGCATAGCTAAGCATTGAAAAACGTGATGCCGAGTGTTAATTGATCTGCGTTGTTGAACAATTCTTACCCGCTTCAGTGTGCGGGACTGAGAGGCCATATGATCCATTTGACCTTCCCCGACGGTTCTATTCGCGAGTTTCAATCCGGCATTACCGGTACCGAACTTGCCGCATCGATCTCGAAGTCGCTGGCAAAAAAAGCTGTCGCTTTATCGCTTGATGGTCAGCTTGCAGATCTTGCCGATCCGATAGAGAGCGACGCATCAATCAAAATCCTCACGCGTGACGACCCGGAATCCCTTGAGCTGATACGGCACGATTGCGCCCATGTCATGGCGGAGGCCGTGCAGTCGCTTTATCCGGAAACCCAGGTGACGATCGGGCCGGTGATC
>CAZMAC010000116.1:0-8404 GCA_964564085.1 uncultured Hyphomicrobiaceae bacterium | reverse complement strand
CGCTCGCTTCAGCGCCGAGCAGACGGATCAGAATTTCTTCCCGGCTTTCAAAATAGCGATAGAGGTTGGATTTCGCGAGGCCGGCTTCATTTGCAATCGCATTTAAAGTCGTTGCGTCAATGCCGTTGCGATCCAGCACGGCAGAGGCCGCTTGCAGAATGAGCTGTTCCCTTTGGGCCTTATGCTCCGGCCGTCGCGCTCGTTGAAAGCTTGGTAATTTCACCTGTTTGTCATCCCGTAATATGCCCAGACTTACGAAGACCGTCTTCAAAACGCAATAAAAAACCCTCAGTCTCTTATTGACTCTTCCCCGAGCCTGATGTTTATGAGACCAACGGTCACTTATTTTGGAGCTTAGCTGATGAAGCTTACTGTCAACGGCCAACCCCATGAATTCGATGCGGACCCCGATATGCCTCTGCTTTGGGCGTTGCGCGATCTTCTCGATATTAAAGGTCCCAAATTCGGCTGCGGCGTTGCAGCTTGCGGCGCTTGCACGGTGCTGATCGACGGTCAGCCGGTGCGCAGCTGTTCCCAGCCGGTCAACGCCATCGAAGGTGAGGTTCTGACCATCGAAGCGCTTGAGCAAAATGGTAAGCTTCACCCCGTTCAGGACGCCTGGCTGAAGCACCAGGTTCCGCAATGCGGCTACTGCCAGTCCGGGCAAATCATGGCCGCCGTTGCGCTGCTGAACACGACACCCAAGCCAACCGATGATGACATCAATGCGGCAATGACCAATCTCTGCCGCTGCGGCACTTATCCGAAAATTCGCGCAGCGATCAAAGATGCCGCAAACGCGCTGGGGAGCTGAGTCATGGGACGTGTGATGAAATATACCCGACGCGCATTTCTCGGCATCAGTGCCCTGGCGGTTGGCGGTATCGCCGTCGGATATTACTATTATCGCAAGCCTTACGACAATCCGCTTGAGGCGAGGCTCGACGAAAGCGAAGCGACGTTTAACCCCTATGTGAAAATCGCGTCGGACAACACGATCACGGTCATCGCGCCACGCGCGGAAATGGGGCAGGGCGTGCAGACCACGCTTGCGGCCTTGGTCGCCGAGGAGTTGGACGTCACACTCGACCAGATCGTTGTGGAACATGGTCCCGCTAGCGCTGCTTACTATAATGGCGCGATGCTGCAAATGGGCGGGCCTTTTCCCTGGTTCGACGATAGCGTCATGGCGGAAGCAACACGCGGCGCGATGGGCGTTGTCTCGAAATTTTTAGGGCTGCAAGTGACCGGCGGCTCTTCCGCGACGATCGATGCTTATCAGAAAATGCGCGAGTCGGGCGCTGCGGCGCGCGAGCTTTTGAAAGCGGCGGCGGCGGAGCAATGGGGCGTCAGCGCCGACACGCTCCAGACCGCGGACCGGACCGTCATCAATCCGGCGACGGGCGAAACGCTGACCTATGGCGCGCTTGCCGAAAAAGCAGCCGGAATGGAGCCGCCTTCAAGCGTGACGCTTCGTCCGCGCTCTGAGTGGAAGTTGCTCGGCAAGCCGCAGAACCGTGTCGAAGGACGCGAGAAAGTGACCGGCGCACCGATCTTCGGCATCGATGTCGAGCTTGCCGATATGCTTTACGCGACGGTCAAAATGTCACCGCGCTTCGGTGTCGGCGCAGAACGGGCCGATACGAAACCGGCTCTGGACGTTCCTGGCGTTCTAAGCGTCGAAGAAATCAAAACGACGACCGGTCAGGGTTTCGGCATCATCGCGGAAAATACCTGGGCGGCCTTTAAAGGGGCGGAAGCGCTTGACGTGACATGGGCAAACGCGCCCTATCCGGGCGATGACGCAGCGCAAGGCGTGCTCTTTAAGACGGCGCTCGATCAAGGCGAAGCTTTTGAGCTGGGCGGGACTGGCGACGTCGAAGCGGCTTTTGCCGAAGCCGATCCCTCGGACATCATCGAGGCGGAATACAGCGTTCCCTATCTGGCTCACGCGACAATGGAGCCAATGAATGCAACGGCCCGCTTCAAAGACGGCAAGCTGGAAATCTGGCTCGGGACCCAGGCGCCCGGCATCGTCCAGATGGTTTGCGCTTCCGTGCTCGACATCGAAAGTGAGAACATCACCGTCCACACGACCCATCTCGGCGGCGGTTTCGGGCGGCGCGGGGAGGCGGATTTTGCGTTATACGCAGCCGCGCTTGCGGCCAAGACCAATGGCCGCCCGGTCAAGGTGACATGGACACGCGAAGAAGACACGCGCCACGATGTATACCGGCCGCGCGCGCAGGCACGCATGCGGGCGGTGATCAAGGACGGCAGGGCGCTGGCGGTCGAATTTCGCGAAGCTGCACCGCATGTTATCAAGAGTGTGGTTGCCCGGACCTTTCCCTCATTCCCCGCCCCCGCGGCGGATGATGCGATTTTGGACGGGCTTTTCAATCAGCCTCTTGGCGTACCCAATCAGCGCTATCAGGGCGTCGTCGTCGATTTGCCGATCCCGGTCGGTTTTTGGCGCTCGGTCGGCAATTCGCAGAATGGCTATTTCCACGAATGTTTTGTCGATGAAATGGCAATGAAAGCCGGGAAAGATCCGCTGGCGTTTCGTCTTGAGCTGCTTCAGGCGCCGGAACACAAACCGGCAAGGCTGGTTCTGGAAAGGGTTGCGGAGATGTCAGGCTGGGGCGAGGCTTTGCCAAGCGGGAAAGCGAAGGGGATCGCCCATATGCTCTCCTTCGGCACCTGGGTTGCGCAGGTCGTGCAAGTGGCGGATGAAGACGGTTCGATCCGTATCGAGAAGGTCTGGTGCGCCGCCGATCCGGGCGAAGTGATCGATCCGCGTAACTTTGAGGCGCAAATGATCTCAGGTATCAATTTCGGCCTCAGCCAGGCGCTCGGACAGCGGATCACCTTTGCCGATGGCGAAGTGCAGGAGGGCAATTTCTACGATTTCGACGCGATGCGTATGGCGCAAGCGCCTGATATCGCGGTCGCTATTCTGGAAAATGCCCCAAAAATGGGAGGTGCCGGCGAGCCGGGAACACCGCCCGCGCTTCCGGCACTGGCCAATGCGATTTATGCCCTGACAGGCAAACGGATCCGCGCAATGCCGCTGTCCGATGAGGTGACCTTTGTTTAAGATCGCCTTTCTGCAGACGGATTGATGAGAGCTCGGCGACGGTCAGGCGTCGTCGAGCCAGAGGCTAATCCGCCCTGATAGAATCAGGGCGTCGGCTCTAATCCATTGTTTTATCGTGCTTTCCGAGCGGCGAACCGCTATCCACTTCGCCTGAAAGCGCTCTATCAAGCTGAAAGCGAATGGCTTACGGCTACGATGGCGACGCGGGTGCTATCGAAGTGCGGATGCCTCGTGTCCCGTCAACATCCCCTATATAGCGAACGCTAAATAAATCTTGACAGACTATAGCGATCGCTATAGTTCTATAACGAACGCTAAATAGAAACTGGATCAGGCACCGTGAGCACGAAACGGAATCGGAGCCAGAAAGCGCAGCCCGCTCCGCGCTCAAACATCAAACAGGCTGAGCGGGAGACGACAAGCATCCGGGAGCATATTATTGAATGTGCGACCGATCTTCTTGGCCGCGAAGGCTACGGCGCCATGACGGTTTCAGCAATCTGCAAGCGAGCCGATGTGTCCGCCCCTTCGCTTTACTGGCACTTTGGCAATAAGGAAGGGCTGTTAGCGGAGCTTTTAAAACATGCGCTCAAACGCGATGCGGACGCTTTCATCTCTTTGGACATTTCAGGCTTGCGGCGTCATGAAGCTTTCGAGCTTTACGTCTCGGCTTTAAGAAAAATCATCGTCACGGACCGCCCGAATAACTGGGTGATCCTGTCCTCGCTTTCGGAAGCCCGGCACGCTGCGCCTGAAATCGTTGAAATCATTGCGGAAGCCCGCCGGCGGCAGGTCGAATATAATGCCGAACAGCTTCGGAGCTGGGGTATGCGTCATGACCGCGTGATGGTGCATTTATGGCTGGCTTACTGCAATTATATCTCGCTGCTTTACCAGGATACGAAGAACGAAAAGCTGGTGGATGAGGCGCTGGCGTCCTTCAAGCGCGCTTATTTTCTGATGATTGCGGCGCTTGGCGAGGATTGTGCTTTGGAAGAGGGCTTCTGGGAAGCTGTCTTGAAGGCAGGATACCAGCCCGCGCCATTCGAACAAGCCAAAACATCTCAGCTTACTGATGACTCATCTGCAAAGAAGCCAAAGCATGGGAGCTTGAAATGAGTTCGACCAAGCATACTCGGCCGTATGCGTTTTTCTTTTCGCGTTGGAAGAAGACGACAGGCAAGCCAAGCGAGCCTAAGCCGCTCAGCGATGGCAATATCGATATGTTGCCCGATGGGATTGGCGAGGTTGAGGACGGTTCGATTGAAGAACAAATCTGGCGCGAACTTGGCGCGCTACCGCCGAGCCGCAGGGCAAAATCAAGACGGCCATGATACGAAGTCGCGAGCAATCCAGGGCAAGATGATTGAAGCTGCATCCATCTCAACGGGCAGGGCAGACATTATGCCAATGCCTGTCTTGGTTGCGCGCGGCCAAGGCGGCCTCGGCACGCTCTAACTCATGAATCAATGCAGGATGCTTAGGCCGGAATGGATTTGGCATCATTTCGCATAAACATGAAGAGATCGTCACGCGGCATTGGGCGGGCCAGTGCGTAACCCTGCAAAATATTACAGCCCAAGTCTCTCGTCAGCTCGACATGTTTATCGGTTTCGACGCCTTCGGCAATCACTTCAATGCCAAGCGCTTCGCCGATTTCAACGATTGCACGAACCAGTTTCAGATGTTTGCTCGACTTCACAATCGGTTCGATCAGCTGACGGTCGAGTTTCATCGCGTGAGGCTCGACGGACATCAAAGCAACGATCGAGGCCCGGCAACTGCCGAAATCGTCGATCTCGATCTGAATGCCGCACGCTTTCAATCCGTCTATCGCGCTTTTGACGGCGTCGCTCAAATTGTCGAGCGACATCAGCTCAACCAGCTCGATGGCAACATCTATGCCAAATCTCTGCAGGCTGGCCATCTGGACATCGAGATCCGCCTCAAGGAGCCTGCGGGCTGAAACGTTAAACGAGATTTTCGGAATGGCCATACCTGCATTCTGCAAATCCTGAATATCGGCATAAGCTTTCTGAAAGATCATGCGATCGATTTCTGCCATCACCCCGATCTCTTCGGCAATAGGTATGAAGTCGTTTGGCGCGAGCACCCCCCTTTGCGGATGCTGCCAGCGGCAGAGCGTTTCCAGCCCGCGCAAGGACAGGCCGTAGGCAGAGAATTGCGGTTGATAGATCGGAAAGAATTCATTCCGCTCCAGAGCGGCCAAAATCTCATCCGCAATGGTCTTTTTCTCCACTGTGACCATTTGCAGGTCCGACGTAAAGAACTCAACGCCGTTGCGCCCGTTCTCCTTGACACGGTAAAGGGCGATATCGGCATTCATCATCAGCGTTTCGGCGCTCAGCGCTTCGTTATCCATAATGGCAACGCCCACACTCGCGCCCACGCGGCATGACTGGCCTTCGACCTCGATCGGCTTCGAAATCAGCCGGATCACACGGTTGGCGATATCCGCGACATCCTCCGGGTTAGGACAATTATTCAAAACAATGACGAATTCGTCGCCGCCGACGCGCGCGATAAAGTCCAGCCGGCGGGAGCAATTTCTCAAAATGCAGGCCGTATGCCTTAAAATCTGGTCGCCAGCTGCGTGACCGGCCGTATCGTTGACCTGCTTGAACCGGTCAAGATCCAGATGCATCAGCCCGACACGGATTCCCTCGCGCGCCGCCTTCTCAAGAGTGTCGGACAGATATTGATCCAGATAACGCCGGTTCGGCAGGCCTGTCAGCGCATCATGCAGGGCTTGCTCGCGAACTTCCTTGTTGGCTCGTTCCAGCGCTTCGGCCTGCTTTTGCAGTGTCAGCTGGCTACGCTTGAGTTCGGTGATGTCGATCTTGCAGATGACGATGTCGCCGTTCTTGGTTCGGTTGCTCTGCACACGCATGAAGCGCCCGTCGTGAAGATTTGCTTCAATCAGAGCGCCCTGTGTGCGGTGCGTGTTCAAACGCGATTGCAGCCATTCCTCTTCGCGCCCGTCCGCTTCCGGATAATACCCGTTGGAGATCATGCTTCTGATGACAGTTTCCAGCGTGACGCCCGGACGAATGATGTCGGCGATCGTCCCATATGTATTGCGAAAGGTGTCGTTACAAACGACAAGTCTTTCTTGCGCGTTGAAAATGGCGAAAGCCGCCGGCATGGCCTGGATGGCGGCGAACAGCCGTTCTTCGGCCTTTTCGGCTGCTTGACGCGCTTCGGAGAGTTCGGCCTCCCGCGCTACCAAATCGCTGATATTGATGGCGAAACCGGCGACCGCTCCGCTTGGAAGCGGGTATTTGAAGATTTTCAGGTATCCGGCGTTTGCATAGTGCCGGGTTACGGGATCGCCGCTCGCGGTTCTTTGCGCATCGACGCGGCGGGTGACTTCCAGGTCGAGTTCGTCGCCGGAAAATTGATTTTCCAGCTGGCAACGGACCAAATCGCCATAGGTCATCTGTCCCAGTTTCGCGCGTTCGCAATGTCGGTTGAACGCTGTTTGATGGAGGGCTTCGTAAGCCTTATTCCAAGCGAGGAGGCGATCGTTTTGATCGTAAACGCAGAAATTTGTCGGGCTGTTCTCAATCGCCTCCTTAAGAATGCGGTGCTCTTCGATCAACCGGCAAAGGCTTTCGTGATCTTCGAGCAGTTTTGTCAGGGTAAACATCATACTAATGCCCCACAGCATTATTTACATAAAGTGTATGAATATTATAGAATACATCTATTATGGAGTTGTTACCTGAGAAAATAGGATGATTCATGTATAGTTATACTCAAGTATATTTAATGATTAAAATCTGAGAAGATTGAAACGGCGCAGAAGATTTCTAAGCCGGAAAAGGCCGAATGCGGCCTGCTGATTGGCCCAATATGCGGCATCGCAAGCTGTGCAAAGCAGGCTTGACGCGGCGTAAAATTTCGCCTCGATAGAGTTATGAGTGAAATTATCGTCGCGGCGCTTTATAAATTCACGCCGCTGGAAGATCTTGCCGGGCTGAAATCGGAACTGGACGCCGCCTGCCAGCGCGCCGGGCTGTGCGGCACGCTGATCCTTGCCCATGAGGGGATTAACGGCACGATTGCCGGTCTACGTGCCGAGATCGACGCCGTGCTCGGCCGTATCCGCGCGATCCCCGGCTGCGCCAATCTCGATGTGAAGGAGTCAGCCGCGACGGAGCCGCCTTTTTACCGGATGAAGGTGCGGGTGAAGAAAGAGATCGTCACGATGGGCGTCGACGGTGTCGACCCGAATATTGCGGTCGGCACCTATGTCGAGCCGAAAGACTGGAACGCGCTGATCGCCGACCCGGACGTGACGCTGATCGATACGCGCAACGCCTATGAGACTACCATCGGCACATTCGAAGGCGCCATCGATCCCAAAACCGACAGCTTCCGTGAATTCCCGGACTGGTTCGCCCGCCGGGGCGAGTTGCATGAAAAACGCAAGATCGCCATGTTCTGCACGGGCGGCATACGCTGCGAGAAAGCGACCGCCTATCTCAAAAAGCTCGGCTTTGATGAGGTCTATCACCTCAAAGGCGGCATCCTGAAATATCTGGAAATCGTGCCCGAGGCCGAGAGCCGGTGGCATGGCGAATGCTTTGTGTTCGATCAGCGCACCGCGCTTTCGCATGGCGTTGAGGAAGGCAGCCACAGTCTCTGCCATGCCTGCCGGATGCCGCTCAGTGAGGCGGATATAGCGTCAGCGGATTATCTCGCCGGGGTGAGCTGCCCGCATTGCAAGGACACGCTGTCGGAGGAGCGCCGCGCACGCTTTGCCGAGCGGCAAAAACAGATCGCGCTCGCGAAACGCCGCGGCGAGCGCCATATTGGTGGCGTAAAGACGCCTGCGCCGAAATCCGCCAAGGCGCGAGGGTAGGGCTTGTCGAGCTGAAAAGGCCTGGTGTCTTCCTTTCCCAAAAGGAGAGGGAGCGATCGTGTATCGGTCTTCAATGCATACAGATGAATTTAGATTGCTTTATTATACGCTCGTAATCGTGGTCTTTGTCATCCCGGAAAGCCGCAAGGCTTGTCCGGAATCTACTCTGCTATCGGCTCGGCACAGCGTTTGTTGAGATCGGAGTAGGCCCCGGCTCGCGAACCTTTACGGTGAGCGACAAGCGCTCACCTTGTCCGGGGCGACGATGTAACTGACGTCATTGCGAGCGCCTGAAAGGCGCGCGGCAATCCATAGGGCAGCAGATTCGGCGTTCGCATGTGGATTGCTTCGTCGGCTTCCCCTCCTCGCAATGACACGGGGTGCTCTCAATTGTCGTTGCCGGGCGTGACCCGGCAACC
>CAZMAC010000115.1:0-8406 GCA_964564085.1 uncultured Hyphomicrobiaceae bacterium | reverse complement strand
GAGACCGTCGTTGTGTCCTGGGTAATCTGGCCGTCCAAGGAGGTCCGCGATGCGGGCATGCAAGGGCTGATGACCGATCCGGAGATGCAGCCGGATGTCAATCCGATGCCTTTCGACGGTAAGAGGCTGATTTTCGGCGGCTTCGAGCACATGCTGGAGTCGGCTGTGAAACCGAAAGTCCGGACCTGCCTCTGGTTCGACAATCAGGGCGAGGAAGCTGCCCGATTCTACGTCTCTCTCCTGCCGGACAGCTATATCGAAAGCGCGTCCTATCCGGTCCCGGATCATCCTGCGCTGGTGGTCGAGTTCACTCTGGCCGGCGCGCCTTACATGACGCTCAATGGCGGGCAGATGTATCAACACACTCCGGCGTCATCGATCTCGGTGCTGACAAAGAATCAGGCAGAAACGGATCGATTGTGGAACGCGCTGCTCAACGGCGGCGGCAAGGAAAGCATGTGCGGCTGGCTCATAGACAGGTTCGGCGTCTCCTGGCAGATTATTCCGGAAGTTTTGCAGAAAATGATGATGGCTGATGATAAAGCCGCCGCCGGACGCGCACGGGACGCGATGATGCAGATGCACAAGATCGATATTGCCGCGCTGGAAGCGGCGTTTAACGGCGAGTGAAGATGTGTAGGTGGCGGTTTCGTCAAGCTGAGACACAGGATTATATTTTACAGTCATCTGACTGACGAGATCTCACTTGCTCAGATACTGAAAAACGCAATCTCAATTTTTCCGGAAGCAGGCAGATATCGTTCGAGCAACTTTGCAGCTGAAGAACGGCTTCGACTGGAGATGAGACTGGTGCGTCTAAACGTGCGGTAATTGGAAACTGATTTTCCAGAATTGCCAATGGCTGATCGGAAAAGCCAAGACTTTTGATTATTGCCGCAGGATAGCTAATCCTTCCCTGCAAAGGCTTCTTATCAGCCACCAAGCTCAGCTCGGTCGCAATGTAATCGTCATCCAGCGGTTTATGAGCATTGATGTGCCAGCCCTCGGCGATGGAAATTTTAAACGTGAGCTGGCTCTTGTCGTTTGAAGGTTGTGCGGCGATACGGACAACGCCATTGCCGGCATATTGGATGAGGCCGGTTTCGCCATTCAGGAACCGGTCTGCCGCCGCCAATATCGAACCGCTCCCGACAGGATTCTTAACGGCAACACCGGACAATGCCGCGATCGCCTTTTCGCTCATACGCTTATAATTCGCATCCGGCGTTCGCCGCGCCAGCCGCGCCAGGACGTCCAGCGCCGCGCCGTTTCCGGATGGCTGGTCGGCATCGCTGCGTAACTTGCCGCGGGCATAGCCTGCGGTCTGCCTGGTCGCAAAAAAGTCGCCAGTTTCCGGGTCTATAAAATCGCTGGTGATGGTTTGCGCCAGCGCCTTTGCGCGATCCAGCCAGAGTCGGTCCTGGGTCAAATCGAACAGAAACAGAAACCCGCGCGCGGCTTGCGCATAATCATCCAACTCGCCGTCAACAGCGCTGACGCCGTTGAAATGACTGCGAAGCAGCCTGCCATTTGCCTCGCGCAAATGATCCCAGATGAAATGACCGGCTTTTACCGCCGCCGCGCTGTATTTTTCATCGCCCAGAATTACCGCAGCCATGGCAAGACTGGCGATGGCCATGCCGTTCCAGCTTGTCAGGATCTTCTCATCACGGATCGGTTTTGGCCGCGATTGGCGGACCTTCCCGAGCTTTTTCAGAATTTCCCTGAATTTCGGGAGGTCCTGAGTCCGCAATTGATCTTTGTTCAGAATGATCTTATCCGCTAAATCGCCTTCGGTGACGACGCCGAACGTATCGATGGCAAATTTTACATCCTCCGCGCCGAGCACGGTCTCCAGCTGTTGCGGCGTCCAGACATAATATCGTCCCTCCTCGCCTTTCGATGCCGCATCGCGCGTTGCGTAGAATCCACCAGACGGCGCGGTCAGATCGGCAAGGATATAATCCAGCGTTTTGCGGGCTGTTTCGGCATAATCCGGTTTGCCGGTGAGACGGAAAGCGGTAACGAACACCTCAGCCATCAAAGCCTGATCGTAGAGCATTTTCTCGAAATGCGGCACGCGCCAGGCGGGATCGACGGTATAGCGGTGAAAGCCGCCTTCGATATGATCGTGAATCCCGCCGGACGAAACCGACCGCAAGGTCCGCTCAACCGCTCCACGAGCTGCCGCGTCATTGGTCCGCTCATAGTGCTGCAATAAAAACATCAGCACGGTCGGCTGGAAAAATTTCGTGTTTTGTCCGATGCCGCCATAGAACGGATCGAACTGATTGATTAGCCCCTTCGCGGCGCTGGACAGAACTTCAGGCGTCAGCACCTGCGCCTCCTCCTTCCGGGTCAGATAGCCTTTGAGCACTGAGGAAATCCGCAAGCTGTCCGCCAGGATCGCGGAGCGGTATCCGCCCCAGCTTGTCTTCATGGCTTCTAAAAGCTGCTTGAAGGCACTCGGCTCGATGTATGGTGTGCCGTAAAAGGGGGCGAGTTCGGGCGTGATAAACACAGTGTTGGGCCAGCCACTCGCCTGCGTAAGCGCTTGCGTCACCAGCATATAAGTCTCGTCGAGCGCTGTCCGGCGTTCGCGGTCCACAAGGACGGGTATGAAATGATCATTGATCAGCTTTGCGATGGCAGGATCGTTGAAATGTTTCTCCTGCATCACATGACACCAATGACAAGCGGTATAGCCAAAGGAAACCATGAGCGGACGGTCCAGCTTGCGTGCCTCGGCAAACGCCTCTTCACCCCAGACGCGCCAGCGGACCAGATCGCGGCTATGCAGGCGCAGATAGGGCGATGCGGATGAAGCGAGGCGTTCGTTCTCCGGTGTATCTTTCGCAGCAGCCGCGAGCGCCGGGGCGCCCGCTAGAAAAATCGCGTACGAGATCACGGCTAGCGCTAGAGCAACGCGCGTCCAAATGGACGCGGACAGTTGCTCTAACCTTTCAAGACAGATCAACTTTTCAACCTTCAAATGATTCCATTTGAAGGTCGGTTGATCTAAAGCAAGAATTCGTTTTACGATCTGTACGCCTGTCATCGTTCGCCCCGTTGACGCTATAGCTGAACAGACCTTCTACCGGCCGGCCTCCCCAAATTGAAACTCAATTATCCGTGACACTGACGATCTCGCCATGCTGGCTGCACTCCGGCGAGGTCAGCTCCAGGATCGTCGGCGCAAGCTCCTCCGGCAGCTTTAGCTTGCTGGCATCCTCGCCGGGATAGGCTTGCCCGCGCATCTTGGTTCGCGTCGGGCCGGGGTCAAGCAGGTTGACTTTCACAGCCGTCGATTGGACTTCCTCGGCATAGGTTTTAACAAGCGCTTCCAACCCGGCTTTCGAAACAGCATAAGGCCCCCAATAGGCACGAATTTTGCGCGCTGCGCGCGATGTGATGAAAAGCGCCCGCCCCGCCTCCGACAGCCGCAAAAGCGGATCAAGTGTGCGGATCAGCCGCCAATTGGACGTGAGGTTGATTTTCAGCGCCTGATCCCATTCCACCGTCGGCAAATGACCGAGCGGCGTCAAACGCCCGAGAATGCCCCCAGCCGCCACCAGCACATCGAGTCTTTGCCAGCGGCTATATAGCGTCGGCCCCAGCGCGTCGATTTTGTCGCCATGGGCAAGGTTGAGCTTGAGGATCGAGGCGCTGCCGCCTGCCTTTCGGATTTCGTCATCCACCTCCTCCAAACCGCCGGCCGTGCGCGCGGAGAGAATGACGTGACAGCCCGCCTTGCCGAGCGCGAGGGCGGCGGCGCGTCCGATGCCGCGCGATGCGCCCGTCACAAGTGCGATGCGTTGGTTTTCCGGATTATCGTTCATAGGGGTTAGATAACCGATGGCTCGGCATAATGAAAGCGCGACGCCTTATCGATCAAAAAGCCGTCCCGCTTTTCCTCATCGGGCTTAGAGCAACGCGCGTCCAATTGGACGTGGACAGTTGCTCTGACCCTATAAAATAGATCAATTTTTCTGCGCCTAATCGATTCCGATTTAACGCAGGTTGATCTAAAGACGTGGATCAAACCGCTTCAGCAAGAAGCGAGAGCTGCCGGGTCGGCATCGGGCCTTCCAGATCGCGCAGACGGGTGGGATATTCGCCCGTAAAGCAATGGTCGGTAAATTGCGGATGGACCGGATCGCGGCGGTCATGACCCATAACATTGTAAATACCTTCAACCGACAGGAAGGCGAGCGAATCGCACTGCATCGAGTCCCGCATCTCATCGAGCGAGAAATTGGCCGCCAGCAGATTTTTACGGTCCGGCGTGTCGATCCCATAATAATCGGGCCAGGCAATTGGCGGGCAGGCGATGCGCATATGCACCTCTTTCGCGCCGCGCTCATACATCATGCTGACGATTTTCGTCGAAGTGGTGCCGCGCACAATGCTGTCGTCTATCAGCACAATTCGCTTGCCCGTAACCTCGCATAAAGTCGGATTGTGTTTGAGCTTGACCCCGAGCTGGCGGATGCGCTGTTCCGGCTCGATAAAGGTCCGTCCGACATAATGATTGCGGATAATGCCGAGTTCATAGGGGATACCCGATTGCTGTGCATAGCCGATGGCGGCGGGAACGCCGGAATCGGGAACTGCGATCACCACATCGGCGTCAGCCGGGGCTTCCTGCGCGAGCTGTGCGCCGAAATCCTTGCGTACTTCATAGACGCAGCGGCCGCCAAGGATGGAGTCCGGCCGGTGGAAATAGATATATTCGAAGATGCAGGGGCGGGCCGGCGATTTCGGGAAGGGCCGGTGGCTTTCGATGCCGTCCTTAGAAATGACGACGATTTCGCCATTTTCGACCTCTCGGATAAATTCCGCCCCAATAATGTCAAAAGCGCAGGTTTCCGAGGCAAGAACGTAAGAGTCGCCGAGTTTGCCGAGCATGAGCGGGCGAATGCCAAGGGGGTCGCGGGCGCCGATGAGCTTCTTATTGGTCAGGCATACAAGCGCGTAAGCCCCCTCGATCTGAAGCAATGCCTCGATCAGCCGTTCGACGATGCGCGGCTTCCGGCTTTGCGCCATTAAATGCAAAACGACCTCTGTGTCAGAGGTCGATTGAAAGATCGCGCCGGAATTTATCAGGCTTTCGCGCAGGGTTAGTGCGTTGGTCAGATTACCATTATGACCGAGCGCGAAACCGCCTGAGCCGAATTCGGCAAAGAGCGGCTGCACATTGCGCAGGACCGTCTCGCCCTGTGTCGAATAGCGCACATGGCCGACCGCGGATCGGCCGGGCAGACGGTCGAGCACGGGCGCTTTGGTAAAATGTTCGCTGACGAGACCGAGCCGCCGCTCGGAGTGAAACTGTTCGCCGTCGAAGGTAACGATACCGGCCGCTTCCTGACCACGATGTTGCAGAGCATGGAGCCCCAGAACGGTGAGCGCGGAGGCGTCCTGGTGGTCGAAGGCGCCGAATACTCCGCATTCTTCTCTTGGCTTGTCTGCGCAATGCCAGGGGAGGGAGGGTGAGAGGAAATGCTCCTCAACGCGGCTTGAGACGTCCATTCGGACCTGCCTATCGTTCATACCGGAACGCTACATTTAGGGCCGGGGCCACGGAGCTCCGTGTCACAGATCGCGATATGAGTCATTATATGACATTTTCAAGACGTCCTTGTTAACACTTAATCGTGGATCCTGCGTCAAACTGGCCTGTTCTCCACTAAATATCGAGGTCGGGTTGTCTGGAAGCAACGATATGATGGCCCGGCCGGTACTTTCGATCACAGGCAGTGAGCGCGCATCGGTCACCCAGTAAGGCAAGGTTTCCTTCGGCATAATGGCGACAAGCAGCTCATAGGAGATGACGACAAGGATCAGCCCGCGCACCAGACCGAAGACAAAGCCAAGCGTGCGGTCCAATGCGCCGACGCGGCTATCGAGCACGCGGTCGGAGAGCCGCACCGTGATCAGGCTGACAAGGATCAGGACCACGACGAAGACTGTTGTGATCAATACTCCATCTGCGAGAATATCCGGCTGAATGATCTTACGAACGCTGTCCCGATAGAGCGGATAGATAAAGAGAGCGGCAATCGCTGCGAGCGCCCAGGACATGATCGACAGCATTTCCCGGGTCACGCCCCGCAACATGGCGAGAAATCCCGAAATCAGCATGATCGCGACTAAAATGACATCAAGCCATTGAAAGGGCATACCCCCTACCTCTCCTACACAAGACGGCCGGCGAACGCCCGCTCATTATTTCGCTATCACCGCCCTGGCCAATCCTCATCCTGCCGCTTATCCGGTCTTGTTCTGTCTAACCTGCCGCAATGCGCTTGGGCCTTTCGGAAGGGGCGCCCTCTTCACCGATGAAACAGGCCGCCAGATCGGAAAGATGTTTTAATGGAGAGAGCTTCAATCCCAAAGCAATTTCCGAAATTTCTCCGAAAGCGGGCGCCATGGCGGCGTCGAAGCCGAGTTTTTCCGCTTCTTTCAGCCGCATGGCTGCATGACTGACTGGCCTTATTGCACCGGACAAACTGACTTCTCCGAAATAGACTGTATTGCCTCCTAAAGCAACGCCGGAGTGCGCGGACAATAAAGCGGCGGCTACAGCTACATCGGCAGCCGGTTCGGAAATGCGCAAGCCCCCGGCGACATTAAGGTAAATATCCTGCGCGCCGAGTTTGCAGCCGCAGCGGGCATCCAACACGGCAAGGATCATTGAAAGCCGGTTCGCGTCCCATCCGACAACGGCGCGCCGGGGCGCGGCGAAGGGCGAGGGTGCAACCAGCGCCTGGATTTCGACCAGGATCGGCCGCGTGCCTTCGACGCCGGCGAATACCGCGGCGCCGGGACTGATCTCATCGCGTTCGCCAAGGAACAGCTCGGACGGATTGGTGACTTCTTTCAGCCCTGCGCTGCCCATCTCGAAAACGCCGACCTCATTGGCCGGGCCAAAACGGTTTTTCACCGACCGGAGCAAACGGAACAGATGGCTGTTATCGCCCTCGAAGTAGAGAACGGTATCGACCATATGCTCAACAACCTTCGGCCCCGCGATCTGACCGTCCTTCGTGACGTGACCGACCAGGATAATGGCGGTGGAGCGGCGCTTGGCGTAGGAAATCAAAGCCTGAACAGAGGCGCGGACCTGGCTGACCGTACCGGGCGCGGCCTCCAGCATGTCCGTCCAGAGAGTCTGAATGGAGTCGATGACGACGAGGTCGGGCGGCGCTCCGGATTCCAATGTTGAAAGGATCGCCGAAGTGTTGGTTTCGGCTGCAAGCGCTAAAGGTGCATCCGACACACTGAGGCGGCGTGCCCGCATACGGATCTGCTGAGCCGCTTCCTCGCCGGAAAAATAGACCGCGCTTTTGCCCGATTGCGCCAGCTTTGCCGCGATTTGCAGCAGAAGGGTCGATTTTCCGATCCCCGGATCGCCCGCCAGCAGGATCGCCGCGCCCGGCGCAAGCCCGCCGCCAATGACGCGGTCGAACTCGCCCATACCGGTTTGCAAACGCGGAACCGGCGCAGTTTCGTCATTGAGCGACTCCAGGACGAGAGCCGACGGCCGCCCCTTGCGCCTCACCTTCGCATCCATGGGCGAGGCCGCGCCCGTTTCTTCCGCTAGCGTGTTCCACTCTCCGCAAGCCGGACAGCGCCCGGCCCAGCGCGGGGACGCGGCCCCGCAGGCCTGGCATATGAATTCGCGCCCCGTTTTCGCCATGCATAACGCTCCTTGATCAGCTCGCGCCGCTATCCGCGCCGAGATAGATGCGGGTATAACGCGAACCGAGGCTGGTCAGAATTTCGTAAGAGATCGTATCGGCCAGCGCCGCTGCATCGTCGGCCGTGAAGGATGGCCCGAAAAGCTCCACAAAGCCGCCGCGCCGGACCGCATCTGGCGGAACATCGGTGACGTCGAAAACGATCAGGTCCATGGAGACGCGCCCCAGGATCGGTATCGGCCGCCCGTCCAGATAGGCCCGCGCGCCTGCCTGAGCATCGGTGGAGCCGAGCGCGCGAAAATAGCCGTCGGCATAACCGGCGCTGACCGTGACATAGCGTGTCGGCCGCGTCAGCGTGACGGCTGCACCATATCCGACCGTTTCGCCTGGATGCGCCTCACCGATCTGGGCGATGCGGCCGTAAAGACCGATCACCGGCTTCATCGGATTGGGACGTCTGGCAAAGGGATTGCCGCCATAAAGCGCAACACCAGGGCGCACAAGATCGAAATGATAATCCGGTCCGATGAGAGTTCCTGCCGAGTTGGCAAGACTGAGCGGCATTTTGGGAAGCTTTGCCGCAAAATCGGCGAAATGCTTACGCTGCTCGGCATTTTTTGCTTGATCGGGCCTATCGGCGCAGGCCAAATGCCTCATGAGCAAGGCGGACAGGAAGCCATCGAGCAGCGAAAGATCCTATAAGAGG
>CAZMAC010000114.1:0-8411 GCA_964564085.1 uncultured Hyphomicrobiaceae bacterium | reverse complement strand
TGCGAAGCGGTTTTCGGATAAATCTGATGCCCAAGCAAAGACTCAAATCCTCGTGGACGGCGTCCAGCGAGGGCTTTGCTGCTGCAGTCAGACCTCGTCAATTGCGCTGATATAGCGCGGGACGACCTCGCCTGGTGCACCATCGGCCGCAACCATGCCTTTTTCGATCAGTATGGCCCGGTCATAATCCGTAATCAGATCGAAATCATGGGTAATGGTGATAACGGTCTGATTGAGACGATCCATCAGGCCACGCAGCCGCCGCCGTGCTACGAGATCGAGCGAGTTCATCGGCTCGTCAAAAATGATATAGCACGGCTCCATGATCATGACGGACAGAAGCGTGAGCAGCTTCTGCTCGCCGCCGCTGAGCAGATAGGCAGGGGCGTTTCGCTTATTCTCGAAGCCATGAGCGGCAAGCATGGCATCGACACGTTCGGCGATCTCGGCCTTGGGCAAATTCATATTTTGCAGGCCGAAAGCGAGATCTTCCTCAACCGTCGGCATGACGATCTGATGCTCCGGGTTTTGAAAGACAAAGCCGACCAGATTGCGCACCTCCGCGCCTTTCTTGCGCGCGGACAAGCCATCAACAATCACTTCGCCTTCGCTCGGCAGAATAAGGCCATTGATCATGCGCGCCAGCGTCGTCTTGCCGGACCCGTTCGCGCCGATGATCGCAATCCGCCGCTCCGCGAGCGTCAGCGTGATTCCGGACAGCACCGGATGGCCGTCAAAGGCGTGGCTGACATTGCGAAATTCGATCATGCGCGCTGCTTTGTTGTTTGCAAGACCGTCTGACGCGGTCTCCTTTCACGCTCTAAGCAGAGTTCGCAAAAGTGGCCCTTCCGGTTTTGCGAAAAAACTCTGCGAAAACAAAGGAATCTAAGCAGGTATTCTTTGGCCAACCAATGAATGCCTGCTTAGATCAACCTGCGTTTAATCGGAATCGATTAAGCGCAGGTTGATCTATGTTAAAAGGTTAGAGCAACTGTCCGCATCCAATTGGACGCGCGTTGCTCCAGACCTCGGGAAAACAGCTTCAGGTTCAATCAAAGAATTCCCTAACGAGCTCAGAAATGCAATGTTATCACATTGCCAGTGGAGGCAAGGATAACGGAACGTGCCAGTCCCATGTTAGAAAATCTCTTTCCACGCCCAGGGCATGATCACGCCTCTTGTGTGGATACAGCCGTAAAACGCGCGCATCAACTTTGCGAGGCGCAATCCGTTCGGCTGACGCCTTTGCGCGAGTCCGTGCTGCGCGCGCTGCTGTCGTCGCATAAGGCGCTCGGCGCTTATGAGATTATTGAAAAGCTGCAAGAGGATGGCCGCCGCCTGGCCCCCATTTCGGTCTACCGGGTGATCGAGGTGCTTGTTGACGCCGGGCTGGTGCACCGGCTGGAAAGCCAGAACGCATTTTTTGCATGTCTCGCCGAGCACAGCGATATGCGATCGCTTCTCGTGCTGGTCTGCAAGAATTGCGCGCGCGTCGCCGAAGCCGAAGCTCCCAGCGCCTGGAAAGCGATAAAATCCATCACGCAAATGAACGGTTTCAGCGTAAGCGAGACCATTCTCGAAATTCAGGGCACATGCGCGGATTGCGATGAGACATCCGGTTAAGAACATAAGGCAATCGCAGATGGTACTCTCAACAATTTTACCGCTTGTCTCGCCCGAGGCGCATGAGACGCCAAAATCTCAGCCATCTGGTCCGGCGCTGGTTTCGGGGCAGTGGCTTGGCCTGAGCTTGACCGGACGCACAATCCTGGAAAATGTCGATATCACAGTCCATGCCGGTGAAATCGTTACGCTGATCGGGCCGAACGGCGCCGGGAAGACGAGCCTTGCGCGCTTGCTTTTGGGCTTTGTCAAACCGACCAGCGGAACCGTTACGCGAATGGGGGGGCTTCGCGTTGGTTATATGCCGCAGCGCTTTCCAGTCGACCCAACGATTCCGATCAATGTGCGCCGTTTTTTGACGCTCAGTGTGAAAGCCTCGAAGGCTGATGTTGACGCGGTCCTGCGCGAGGTTGGCGCCCTCCATCTCATCAACCAGCAGATTTCAACGCTATCCGGCGGCGAATTCCAAAGGGTCTGCCTGGCCCGCGCGCTCATTGGCAAACCTCAGCTTCTCGTGCTCGACGAACCGGCGCAAGCGGTCGATTTTTCCGGTGAAATCCAGCTTTACAAACTCATTACGGAGATCCGAAACCGCCGCGGCTGCGGCGTCCTGATGATTTCCCACGATTTGCATGTCGTGATGGGGGCAAGCGACCGGGTCATCTGCATTAGCGGTCATGTCTGTTGTGAAGGCGTGCCGGATAAGGTTGCCAGCCATCCCGAATATGCGCGGCTGTTCGGTCCGGAAGCAGGCAAGGCCGTGGCAATCTACCGGCATCATCACGATCACGAACACGACCTATCGGGCGCCGTGAAATGCGGTGACGATTGCGGGCATGGCCATGATTGACGATTTTCTGCTACGCGCCGGTCTCGCCGGCTTAGGGATTGCGCTTTTGACCGCGCCGCTTGGCTGCTTCGTTGTCTGGCAGCGGCTTGCCATGTTCGGCAACAGCATTGCACATTGCGGGCTTTTGGGCGTCGCGCTTGGAATTTTGCTCAGCATCGATCTGACGGTTGGCGTGATCGTCGTTTCGTTGGTGCTCGCCGTCATGCTGATCGGGCTGCAGGGTCAGAAGCGCCTGCCGCAGGACACCTTGCTCGGCATCCTCGCTCATGCCGCATTGGCCGCAGGTCTTCTTGCTGCAACACTCGTTGGCGGTGCACGACTTGATCTGATGGGGTATCTGTTCGGCGATATTCTGGCGGTCTCGAATAGTGATTTACTATGGATCCTGATCGGCCTCATTGTCATTGGGGGCATTATGACCTGGCTGTGGCGGCCGCTCCTTGCCCTCAGCATTCACGAAGAAATGGCCGCTGCCGAGGGTGTGCCCGTCGCGGTTATTCGCACGGCTTTCATGTTACTCCTGGCCGTGACCGTTGCCATAAGCATCAAATTGGTCGGGATACTCCTTATCGTTGCGCTGCTTATCATTCCGGCCGCTACGGCGCGCGCCTTCGTATCAACGCCTGAGCAAATGGCTGGGGCGGCCGCCGTGATTTCCATGTTGAGCGTCGTGGCCGGGCTCGGCATGTCGCTGGAGCTGGATACACCGGCGGGACCATCCATCGTTCTGGTTATGAGCGCTTTCTTTGCAACAGCCATCCCCTGGTTATTGCGTAAACATGGCGCATGAAGGCAGCTATGTCTGGCAATTGGGATGGCTGTCGATTAATTAAGGCTTGAAAGACTTGGAAATTCGGAATTTCCGGCGGGAGAGATATATGTTGCATGATATCGCGCCAAGACGGCAAACTGTCGGTGTCAAAGTCGGCAAGGTCGAAGTTGGCGGCAATTCGCCAGTCGTCGTTCAGTCCATGACGAATACGGACACGGCCGATATCGAAAAAACAGCGCGTCAGATTGCCGAACTTGCGCAGGCCGGCTCGGAACTCGTTCGGATCACCGTTGACCGGGACGAAGCCGCGGCCGCTGTCCCTCATATCCGCGACCGGCTGGCGGCGTGGGATGTCAACGTTCCAATTGTCGGCGACTTTCATTACATCGGCCACAAACTCCTCAATGACCACCCCGCCTGCGCGGAAACCCTCGACAAGTACCGCATTAATCCCGGCAATGTCGGTTTTCGTGACAAGCGCGACCGGCAATTTTCTGAGATCATCGAGATTGCGCTGAAATATGACAAGCCTGTTCGCATCGGCGTGAACTGGGGCAGCCTCGATCAGGAATTACTCACGCATCTCATGGATGAAAACGCGGCTTCGTCCGAGCCGAAGGATGCGCGCGCTGTTCTGCATGAGGCTATGGTTCAATCGGCTGTGTTGAGTGCTGAGCGTGCCGAAGAGATTGGGATGGGCCGCGATAAGATTATTTTGTCTGCGAAAGTGAGCGCGGTTCAGGATTTGATCAGTGTTTACAAGACGCTGGCAGATCGCGGGAATTATGCTCTACACCTCGGCCTGACCGAAGCCGGGATGGGCACGAAAGGCATTGTCGCCTCGACGGCAGGAATTGGCATTCTTTTGCAACACGGGATCGGCGACACAATTCGGGTTTCGCTTACGCCAGCGCCGGGCGAGGCACGAACACGCGAGGTCGAAGTCGCGCAGCAAATCCTGCAGGTCATGGGTTTGCGTGCATTTGTGCCGGTGGTTGCTGCCTGTCCAGGCTGCGGACGTACGACGAGCAGTTTGTTTCAGGAGCTGGCCTCCGATATACAGGCAAATATCGCGGCAAGCATGCCGGAATGGCGCAAAAAATATCCTGGCGTCGAGACACTCAATGTCGCGGTCATGGGATGCATTGTGAATGGTCCCGGCGAATCGAAACATGCCGATATTGGTATTAGTCTGCCCGGTACCGGGGAAAGCCCGGCCGCACCTGTTTTTATCGACGGAAAAAAAGCGCTAACCTTGCGGGGGCCGACGCTTGCCGACGATTTCAAGAAGCTCGTCCAGGAGTATATTGAGAACCGATTTGGCCGGGGAGAAAAAGGTGCCCCCAGTCGCGCGGCGGAATAGGCCGGATGACCTGGTGGCCTTAAGGATCTGTAGACACGGCTGTTGCAAGTTTCATAAAAAAGGCGAACATTCGCCCGCCTTTTTACTCTCTAGTGGTTCGATTCAAACATTTGCATCCCACTTGCCGCGCCCTCATTTGCAAATGTTTGAATCTCAAGAACCACTAGCAAACGACATGTTTCTAGTGGAGCTTTTGACTTTGACATTTGAAAACGAAGCGTGCTGCGAATGGGTATCAAATGTCAAAGTCGCTCCACTAGGTTTCATTTTCTTCAACGAAGAAATTAATAACGCCAAATCGTGAACTTACCCACTCAAGACGTTAAGAGTGAGTGCCGCCCATACCTGGCATATTCGACGCGGCCGACGTCGCAGCTTTCGTGCTGTCCTGAACAACCTTTGAACTCAAGGAACGGATTTCTTCAAGCTGCTTTGAATAGGTATCCATAATCTCGCGGACATAGTGGCTCTGCATTTCAATAACTTCGTTGACCTGCTTGGCATCAGCGAGCTTCATGGCGAAGCGAAAATTCGCGTCGGCATTCATCCTTGTATATTCGGCGATTTTTTCGTTGAGCTGCTTCAAACCATCCATGCCTGGGGCAGCCGGTGTGTCAAAATTGGACATCGCCTGCTGGCTGGCGGAGATGAAGGTTTCGAAGGCCTTGCGGGCCTGATCGATGCTCGCCTTCATCATGCTACGCATGGATTCAGGCATTTCTGCAAAATTTGGCATTTCCTGCATGGAATGACCTCCTTAATACGACCGAAACTGTTGCGGATCTCGTTCATTACGGCACCTGGTGCCCCTACGAACCGGAAAGGCGGGTCTCATAGGCTCATAAACATGCTGCCATTCTAACAGCAAGCCCACATTCCACCCGAGTCGCATTCAAGTCAACTGCGGGCATGCCAGTTCGCAATCTTCGGATGGCTATAAGTTATTTCTGCCGATACCGGTACGGTCAATATTCTACTTTCGTTCTGCATCTGCGAAGGCTTGCGGCGTGTCAAGATCGATGAGCACGCCCGAATGGCCAACTGGCACCTCAAAGATCTCAGCGTTCGACCGGGAGAGGACGTTGCGCGCACCGCGATCCCCTTTCAGTTTTCTAAGCGCAGAGAAATGAGCCTGACCAAACAGGACCGGATGGCCGCGCTGTCCTTCACAGATCGGGATGCAGATCGCATTATCTTTCGCGGAATACAGAGTTTCTGCCAGCTTTTCATAATCGGCACGCATAATGAAGGGCATATCGCCCAATAGAATAAAAACGCCGCGCAAGCTCGGATCGAGTGCGAGTGCACCTTTTGCAATTGAGCTTCCCATACCGTCGGCTGCTTGCGGATGCGAAATGAGGATAACACCATGTGGCATAAGGGGGCGAATTTTGTCTTCATCATGCCCGACGATAACGAGCACCTGGCGGAGCCCTAAATCTGTCGTTCTTTCGACGACGTGTGAAATAAGTGGCCGGTCCTTGAACCGTTTGAGAAGCTTGTTTTCATCACCCATTCGCTTTGAGAAGCCAGCCGCAAGCACGATGGCGCCAAGGTCTCGGAACAAGGATTTGCCACTCATGATTTAATTTTCTGAGTTACCGGCTTAAAAAGTTTCCAAAGAGGTTGCTTTACAATTGTTGCCAGCTTGACCATCGTATCAATTGAAATATTTGAAACACCAGTTTCGATTTCAGATATATGGGATTGCGCAACGCCGGTCAGCCGGTGAACGTCTCTTTGGCTTAGCCCTGTTTTTATGCGCGCTTGGCGAAAATTCTCCCCGAATAAAACCCGTTCGGACTGGCTGTCCACTCCGGGCATTTCGTTCTTGGACATTATATAGCTCTCTTATCGAACACTGAAAAAATATAAAAAACGGTGATAAAACATGCATAAGATTTGCATTCCATGAATAAAAAAATAAGTCTTCACTTAAATATAGTCAACGCTTTAAGCTAAGAACTGAAGTAGGGGCTTTGGTGCAAAGATGTAGAAGAGATCGATTTCTCTAAGGTCGCTGGAACTATGAAAGCAAAACTGACTGTTCATCTGCGCATTAGAGGCCGCGTACAAGGCGTCTATTATAGGGCGTGGACAGTTGAAAACGCGAAGGTTCGCAGGATTTCCGGGTGGGTACGACATTGCAGTGATGGCAGCGTTGATGCCGTGTTCTCAAGCACACCTGAAAATGTTGCTGAATTAATCGAACTCTGCCGAAACGGGCCGCGTGACGCATCGGTGAAAGCGATAGAGATCGTTCAGGAAGTTGGCTTGGCGCCCGAAGGCTTTGAGTTACGCCCGAAGATTGACATTCCTGCGCAAGCAACTAGCTGAAAGTCAGTATGGCATATCTCGCGGGGTATCAGTTGCTTGCAATTCCGACATCATTTTTAAGAAGTTCCATCTAGGACCAGGTTGGAAACTAATGTCTAAAACATTCGACCTTCTTATCCGAGGCGGCACGATCGTCAATCAAGACGGCGTCGGGCAGGTTGATATTGGCATTAAAGACGGCCGCATTGCAGAGCTCGGCTCCTTTTCAGCTTCGAGAGGAGCGGCAGTTTTTGATGCCCAAGGTCTCCATGTGCTGCCTGGAGTGATCGACAGCCACGTACATTTTCGGGAGCCCGGCGCGGAGGAGTCTGAGAACCTCGAAAGCGGGAGCCGCGCTGCGGTGTTGGGGGGTGTTACGGCCGTTTTTGAGATGCCGAATACCAATCCGCCGACGATAACGGGGCGTGCGCTTGCTGACAAAATCGCCCGGGCGCAGGGCCGGATGTTTTGCGATTTTGCGTTTTACGTCGGTGCTTCGAGGGATAATATCTATGAACTTCCTAAGTTAGAGCTGAGGGAAGGGACTTGCGGCATCAAAGTCTTCATGGGCTCGTCAACCGGCAATTTACTCGTCGATGATCCCGCGTCATTGCGGGAACTTCTGACGAAGGCACGCCGACGCGTTTCGTTTCATTGCGAGGATGAGGCACGCCTGAACGGCCGCAAAAATCTGCGTATCGAGGGAAAACCAGAAAGCCATTCCGAATGGCGCGACGCAGAGGCGGCAATTGTAGCGACTCGGCAATTGCTTCACTTAGCGCGAGAATCCGGTCGACGCGTGCACATTCTCCATGTGTCGACTGGCCAGGAGATGCAGCTGATCGCCGAAAATCGTGACGTTGCGACGGCTGAAGTCACACCACATCACCTTCTTATGACAGCGCGTTCATCCTACGAACGTCTTGGTACCCGGGCGCAAATGAACCCACCGTTACGCGATGAGGTCCAAGTGGTCGCGCTCTGGGACGCCGTTTCACAAGGCGTCGCCGATACCATCGGTTCTGATCATGCACCGCATCTGCCTGAAGCAAAGACAAAGCGATATCCGGCTTCTCCATCGGGAATAACGGGAGTGCAAACGCTTGTTCCGCTCATGCTTAATGCAGTAAATGCTGGCCGCTTAAGCTTGGCGCGCTTCGTGGATTTGACGAGTAGTGGTCCCTGCCGCGTTTATGGCATTGCCGGCAAAGGGCGAATTGCGGCCGGTTATGATGCCGATCTAACGCTCGTCGATTTAGAAGCCCGACGAATTATCAGCGATAATTGGATCACGAGCCGCTGCGGCTGGACGCCTTACGACGGATGGCAGGTCAGGGGGTGGCCAATCGCTACGCTTGTGCGTGGACATTTCGCAATGCGTGACGGCGAGATTGCCAGCCAAGCAACAGGACAGCCAATCAGATTTATTGAAACACTCGCTGCGGCAAGCAATGCATAATATCCTTTTGAGCAGACAGTATTTAGTC
>CAZMAC010000113.1:0-8418 GCA_964564085.1 uncultured Hyphomicrobiaceae bacterium | reverse complement strand
TTCCAGACCCTTATCTATATCAAGCATTTTATTTTCATAATCATTAGAGTTCATAATTGCCGTTAGACATGCTTCTGAAATTAAAGCGGCAAAATTTTGAATTAATTTATGAAATATTGAAGCTTCCGCTCTGAAAATTTTGGATTGCAAATTAAAAATATCTACACCGTGAAAGTGTATAAATAACTGTTGATCCAGAATACGGATTTGCGGGGTTTTGTAATGCGTCCAGCGCGCATATTTGCAATTATTTCTGCAATTTATTTGTTAGTTACTTCTGTTTATTATATTGCGCAGCGCGATTACATGTTTCATCCATCAACCCTGCGTGTCCCTCCTAAAACGATCGGCCTTGCCAAGACCTCCGAAATCGAGCTGCGCACTGATGACGGACAAACGCTTATTGCTTGGTATGCGCCTCCGGAAACCGGGCAGCCGACACTCTATTATCTTCACGGAAACGCCGGGGCCCTCTTTCACCGGGCAAGCCGGATAAGATTATACCGGGCGCATGGCTATGGTATTTTCCTGCTGGCTTACCGCGGCTTTTCGGGAAGCACAGGGGAGCCAAGCGAGGCCGCAATCGTCTCTGACGCTCTTCTGGCTTATGATTATCTGGCAAAGTCTAAGCCGTCACAGAGCGAAATTGTGATCTATGGCGAGTCGCTTGGGACTGGCGTTGCGGTGCAGGTTGCCGCGATGCGCCAGCCGGCCGGCATGATCCTTGAATCGCCCTTTTCCTCGGCGGCGGATGTCGGCGCACACCTTTATCCCTTTCTTCCGGTCCATCTGTTGCTGAAAGATCGTTTTGAGTCGGTCCGCTATATTTCGAAGGTGAAAGCGCCACTACTCATGCTTCATGGCGAGCGCGACAGCATCGTACCGGTTGATTTGGGTCGCAAACTCTTTGCAGCTGCGACAAGCCCGAAACAAGCCTATTTTCTTGCCGAGGCAACGCATTACACGCTTTATGACCACGGCGCATTCGAGAAAATCAAAGACTTTCTAAACCGTTTCAGCATCTGGCAGAAACTTCCCCCCGGCACGATCCCGATCTCATGCCATAGATGCTCCAAAGCTGTAGAATAAGGTGAGGTTGATGAAGGTTAAGCCGCGTCCCGGCCTACGCGGTCGAGGCCTTCGCGTGCGGGCTGATAAGACGGATTGATCTGCAAGGCCCGCTGATAGGCGCGCGCGGCGTTCTTTTTTTCTCCCATCGCCTCGGCGGCCTGCCCGCGCAGGGCCCATGCCTCGAAGTTGTTTTTCTTCCCCTGAGCGGCCTTGTAAAAGTCATCATAGGCATTCTCATATTTGCGTAACGCCATCTCGCTCAAGCCCTTGGCGTAAAATACATCCGGCGAGTCCGGCCGGAAGCCAAGGGCATTGTCAAAATCGTCGATTGCAGCCGCATGCTGGCCGACTGCCTGACGGCTCAGACCGCGGTTGTAATGCGCAACCGGGTCCGGCTGGATTTCGATCGCGCGCGTAAAATCCGCGATTGCCCGCGGATAGTTCTTCTGAAGCTTAAAAACATTGCCGCGTCCGACATAGGCGGGCGCATAATTCGGATCGATACTAATCGCGCGGTCATAATCGGCAACGGCTTGGGGCATTTGCTTGATGCGAACATGGATGAGCGCTCTGTTTGCATAAGCCTGAGGAAATTCGGGATTGATGCTTAGCGCGGCGTTAAAATCATCAATAGCGCGCTGATAATCCCCAGCCTGGCCGAAGGCTGCGCCGCGCAGATTGAGCGCGTTGGCGTCGTTCGGATTGTTTTTGATAACCTCGGTCAGGGAGGCAATATTGTTTTTCTGCTCAGCCTGCACGGCCTGCTGTTGCAGCGCAACCTGGCGCGCCGCTTGGTTCGTCTGGCAACCGGCAACTGAGAAGATCAGCAAAAGCGCGACCAATCCGCTGCCGGTCTTAGGGGTGATCGACAGACCCATCCGTACAGGCAATCCCGCCATGTGAGCAGATCATAAACAAAGTCAACGAAGTCGTTATACGCGCTTCGTTGCCGACATACAATTTGTGGTGCTACAAAAATACGGCCTAATTTGGTTCTGCTGGCGGCCGTTTGGGCCGGCTAAAGGGCGGCGCATTTGCCTTTAGCGCCTTCCGCGGCCGACAATGAGACCTTCGCGCTGCATGCGCTTACGAGCCAGTTTACGAGCCCGGCGGATCGCCTCGGCCTTTTCTCTCGCGCGCTTTTCAGACGGTTTTTCGTAATAATTCCGAAGCTTCATCTCCCGGAAGATGCCTTCCCGCTGCATCTTCTTTTTCAGGGCTTTCAACGCCTGGTCGACGTTGTTGTCACGAACATGAACTTGCACACTATCTCCATCAGTTTGAGTTAGAAACTGGCCTCTTTATAGGGCAAAAATGCCGGACGCTTCTGCACCCGGCATTCTGCTCTCAACAATTAATAGCAAATTTGCCGTCTCTTGTCTATCCGGGCGATACACGACAGACATGCAACTGTGGCAATCATGTTCAGTCTTAGCAATCGATTAATGGCGCAAATCGCTGTCTCATTTCCTTGGCAAATCGGGTATCGCTGGAGAGATGACATTCGACCGTTACGCAATCTATTGGGCGCCGGAGCCGGGCTCTGAGCTGGCGCATTTCGGGGAAAGCTGGCTCGGCGTCGATCCGGTTGCCAGCATCTTGCACGATCAAAGCGAGCGCTTCGGCCTCGACGCCGATTTGGCAATACGGGCGACCGTGTCGCCTCGGCGCTATGGTTTGCATGCGACGATCAAGGCGCCGTTCCGTCTCGCGCCCGGACGCAGTGAGACTGAGCTGTGCAAGGCGCTTGCTGAATTTTGTGCCAGCCGGCGGCGTATCTCGTCCGGCCCGCTGTGCTTGCACCGCTTTGCGCGATATCTTGCGCTGGTTCCGGAAAACGCCCGCGCCGAGATCGAATGGCTGGCTGATGAGTGCGTCACCCATTTCGACAGCTTTCGCGCGCCGCTCAACGATGCTGAGCGCGCCCGACGCTCAGCTCCGCATCTTTCGCCGCTGGAACAGACCTATTTCGAGCAATTCGGATATCCGCATATTTTCAGCCGGTTTTTCTTTCACATCACGCTTGCCGGCCCGCTTGAAGCCGATCCTCTCGACAAGGTGGAGCGGGCGCTGGCGCCGGCGGTCGAACCGTTTACGAATGGCGCATTTTGTCTGGACGCGCTTTGCCTGTTCGGCGATCCCGGCGAGGGCAAGCCCTTTAGAGTTCTGGAGCGTTTTCCGCTCGTCAAATAGCCTAGAGCCTGTTCCGCCTTGATTGAATCAGGGCGTCGGCTCTAACTGTTTGTTTTACCGCGCTTTCCGGGCGGCGAACCGGTATCCACTTCGCCTGAAAGCGCTCAAGAGCGCTGAGCGCCCCTCAGGCGATCTTTCTGCTGCTCCGCCAGACATCGCGAATGATTGGCGCACTCTTGGTCACGTGAAAACGAATCAGATCGGCGCGCTGGCCGCTAGCAATTTCGCCTCTATCCTCCAGGCCAACAGCCCGTGCCGGATTGCGCGTGATTGTGGCGATCGCCTCCGGAAGGGAAATCCGCTCCGCCGATTGCTCCAAAAGCAGTGCGCCGTAAAGCAAGGACCCGGGCACATAATCGCTGGAGAGAATGTCGAGCACGCCGTGCTTGCCCAGCTCGCGGGCCGAAACATTTCCTGAATGCGACATGCCGCGGACGATATTCGGCGCGCCCATCAAAACGCTGAGTCCTGCCGCATGAGAGGCCGAGGCCGACTCAAGCGTCGTTGGAAATTCCGCGATCCACATGCCGTCGCGAACCGCTTCCTCGACATGCTCCACCGTCGCATCGTCGTGGCTGGCAAGCGTCAGGCCGCGATCTTTCCCGAAGGCAATAACCGCCGCACGGTTGCGCGCGCTATAATTGCGCTGATCTTCCTCGCGCTGGGCGATGAACTCGGCAAGCTCTTCTTCGCTCATGCCGAATTTGCCGGAATAATACTCCTTATAGCGGGACAGGTCGGTGAATTGCCGCTGACCGGGCGTGTGATCCATAACGGAGAGAAGCCGCAGGCGCTTATAGGTTAGCAGCGGCTCCAACAGCTCGATCATGCCGCAATAGCTGACTTCACAGCGCCAATGAAAATAGTGATCGGCCTTAAGCGCGCCTTCCGCCATATGCGCTTCGATGGCATCGCTCATCTCGCCAAGAAGCTGAACGCGCGCGCTGCGGCTATGCACCTCGCCGACGCAAAGCGCGTTAAAGACGGTCGTGATCCCGGCCGCCGCGATTTCCCGGTCGTGACCCAGCACGGCCGCATCGCACGGCCAGAATGTTGCCGGGCGCGGCATGACATGGCGTTCCAGATTGTCGGTGTGAAGCTCGATCAGCCCCGGCGCCAGAAAGTCGCCCTCGCAATCGATCGCGCCTGGCAGCTGCGAGCGCCCTTCCGAGACTTCGGCAATCACATCGCCGCGCGTTGCAACCGTACCGTCAATCACACGGTCGCCAAGCACGACACGCGCATTTGTTAAAACCGTTTCGGTCATTCGGCCTCGTCTTCCTCATAGCCGAGCAGCGAAAGCGCGCGGGCTTTCATACCATTCATGCTCGCATAGTGTACCAGCGCTTCTTCGCGCCCATGTGTCACCCAGATCTCGCTCGCCCCGGTTTCCTTCATCGTGGATGTCAGACCGTCCCAATCCGCATGATCGGAGATAACCATCGGCAATTCAACCAGACGTTGCTTGGCGCGAGCCCGGATCTGCATCCATCCCGAGGCCGCGCAAGGGACCGGATCGGGCAGGCGGCGTGACCAGCGATCATTCAGCGCGCTTGGCGGCGCCAGGACGATTTCGCCCGCAAGGTCGGATTTTGCGACACCGGCTACCGGCCGAAGATCTCCAAGTTTGACACCCATAGCTTCGTAAGTCTCGCAAAGCTTGATCAGAGCCCCGTGCAAATAGACCGGCCTGTCGTATCCGGCTGCGCGCAATTCCGCAATCAGCCGCTGACATTTTCCCAGAGCGTAGACGCCGATGAGATGGCAACGCTCGGGGAAAAGTATCTGGGATTTCAATAGCTTTTCGATTTCACCCGCGACGGGGGGCTGCCGGAATACGGGCAAACCGAAGGTCGCCTCAGTAATGAAAACGTCGCATTTAGTCAACTCAAAAGGCGTACAGGTCGGATCGGGTTGGCATTTATAATCGCCCGACGCGACAACACGCGCTCCGCCATATTCGAGCAGAATTTGGGCGCTGCCGAGCACATGGCCTGCCGGGAACAAGGTCACGCGCACATCCCCCACGTCGACTGGCTCACCATAGGCAAGTGCCTGGCTGCCGCCCGCGAAAGTCTCGCCATAACGGGTCGCCATGATTTTCAGGGTCTCATCGGTTGCCAAGACGGTGCCGTGGCCGGGGCGCGCATGATCGGCATGGCCATGCGTGACAATGGCGCGCTCCACCGGCCGCGTCGGGTCGATGAAGGCGCGCGCAGGCGCGCAGTACAGCCCCTCGAGGCGAATTTCGAGCCAGTTTTTGGGATGGGATTGTTGTTTCGTCTTGCTCACGAGAGATAAATAGGCAGGTTTGGCGCGTTCGCCAACGGGTTACGCGGTCTTAGTCACGGCTCGCGTTTGATGGCCCGGCTTTGCGCCTTTCAGCATCACATCCGTCCCCATCAGCCGGTCCCAAAACCGGAAATAGAGACCATAATTTGCGTTAAAGCGTGTGTGATGCACGCTGTGATGCGTGGCCGATATCAGATGGCGGCCGATCGGTCCCTCGACAAAGCTTTTGGGGAAAACTTCCCAGCCCGAATGATTAAGAACCGCCGTCACTGTCATCAGGATCAAGAGCGCCATCACGACCCAGAGATGGATCGGGATCAGAAACGTCAAAGCCGGCAGCAGCCAGGCCGTCAAAAGCGCTTCAGCCGGATCGAAGGCGAAAGAGGCAAAGGGCGTCGGTTGGCGCGAACGGTGATGACCGGCATGCATCCATCTGAAAAAGCGCCGGTCATGCATCATCCGGTGCGCCCAATAGTAGAACGTGTCCTGAATGACGAGATAGATCAGTACACTGATCAGGAGGTAAGGCACGCCGCCATAAGCGCCCCAATCGGTATAAATTTTGGTGCCGCCATGTATCCAGACAATCAGAGCGAAGGCGGCAGGGGCGGCAAAGATGGCGGAGGACAGAAGGGACAGGCGGATTTCCTGCATAATGACGCGCCGCATCGGCCGGTCGCGATTGAGCCGTTTGGCGCGCAGCTTTTCGCCGCCGCGCTGCCAGAGGAGCCAGTAAGCCAGCCCGGAGAAGACGAGATAGCGCGCCGCGATGATGGCCGTAAGGATGGCGGTCGTGAGGATGAATTCGATGGCCATTTCAAATCATAGGTCCCGGTAGGCTTGGATCATGGCTTGCCGTGATGCATGCGAAATAGGGCAAGGGCGTGGTTCTTCGCTCGCATTCATGACGGTCAACACATTAAAACTTATTCGATACTGACATGACAGCAGCGACGCCGCTCGGACGATTTACCGCAAGACAAGCAGGCAACCGGGGGGCGCCAATGGCATTCATTCGTAATCGTGTGCAGCCATGATATCGGTTTCAGAAAAATCGTGGCCTTTAAAGAGCAATGGGCACCCGTGTGCCTTTGCGAGCGCATAAGAGGCGCAATCGCCAAGATTAAGCCCGGCCTTATGCCGCCCTTTGCCGTAGCGCAGAAAAGCGTCGCGCGCCAGCTGCGCTTGTTTCTCGTCAAAGGGAACGATCTCGATACAAGCTTCGCTTAGAAATTCGTCGAGCGGGGCAAAAGCCGTGTCGTCTGTCGCGCGCCCTGTCATCACCATCGATGCTTCAAGAACGCTCAGCGCGGAGATGATGCGGCCCTGCGCATGGACGATTGTCTTGAGAAATGGATCGGCTTCCGCTTCAAGCTTGAAAATTGCAATCAGCGCCGATGTGTCGATGGCAATCACGTGGCCGGTCCCTATTTCGGCAGACCGTCATCGCCATAAAGATCGTCATCCGTCAGCCAGCCCCGACTTGCCCCGGCGCGCTCCGCAATCGCCCGCAGGCGCGCAAACAGCGCGTCATCGTCAGGCGCAGCGGCTTTCAGGCTCACACCTTGATGAATAAATTCCACACCGGCCTCCTCAAGCGCTTTGCAGACATTGCCGGTCGTTACCTCGGCGACAAGGTTTTCCCCGCTCGCTGCTTCCAGGCGTCTGATCGTGGTAACAGAAACGCCGGAACGCCGCGCCAGCTCGTCCTGCTCCATGCGCAAAAGCGCGCGGGCAGCCTTGATTTGTTCCGCGTTAATCATGATAGATAATTATCATAACTGATTACTATATGTCAAATCCGTAAAATTACGTTTTCGGCAGGCTCAGCCTTATATGAAGATCCTGAAGCTGGCGCGGCGAGACGCTGGAGGGGGCGCCCATCAGCAGATCTTCAGCGCGCTGATTCATCGGGAACATTGTCACATCGCGCAGATTGTCGGTGCCGCAGAGCAGCATCACCATGCGGTCGATGCCGGGTGCGATCCCGCCATGCGGCGGTGCGCCGAATTTGAGCGCGCGGATCATGCCGCCGAATTTCTCGTCAACGACGTCCGGGCCATATCCGGCAATGTCGAAGGCTTTGTACATCAGCTCCGGCTTGTGGTTCCGTATTGCGCCGGATGACAGCTCCACGCCATTGCAGACGACGTCATATTGATAGGCCTTGAGGGCCAAAAGCGCCTCGTCGCCCTCGGCCTTTGCAGCTTCGAGCGCCTCAAGCCCGCCCTGCGGCATGGAAAAGGGGTTATGCGAAAATTCGATTTTCTTCTCGTCCTCATCCCATTCGTAATAGGGGAAGTCCGTGATCCAGCAGAATTCGAAGCGGTCTTTTTGCGTGAGGCCAAGCTCGTCGCCGATCCGGTTCCGCGCGTCACCGGCAAAGCTGAAGAATTTTTTCGGCTCGCCCGCGACGAAGAAGACGGCGTCGCCATCCTTGAGGCTCAGCTGGTTCTGAAGAGCGCTGCAACGTTCCGGGCCGATATTTTTGGCAACCGGCCCGGCCCCCTCGCCTTCGCGGAAGAAGATATAGCCGAGCCCCGGCTGGCCCTGCTGCTGAGCCCATGAATTCATGCGGTCGCAAAAGGCCCGGCTGCCCCCGGTCGGCGCCGGGATCGCCCAAACGCGGACTTTCGCGTTCTTCTCCAGCATCCCGGCAAAGATCTTGAAGCCCGAACCGCGGAAATGCTCGCTCACATCCTGCATCACCATCGGATTGCGCAAATCCGGCTTGTCCGAGCCATATTTGGCGATCGCTTCATCGTAAGGAATGCGCGGGAACTCCTGCGTGACCGGCTTGCCGTCCGCAAATTCTTCGAACAGATCGCGCAGCACCGGCTCGGCCGCGCCAAACACATCCTC
>CAZMAC010000112.1:4371-8424 GCA_964564085.1 uncultured Hyphomicrobiaceae bacterium | reverse complement strand
CTGCGCGATTTCATGCAGGCGCCGAAATACGGCCTTTTTTTCGGGGGCGCTTATGCGCTTGGCGGCTGGCTCGTCCTTAGCCTTATCTTCTGGCTGTCTTTGCCTTATTTGGCCTATCCGGCCGCTATGGGCTTTGCGCTTATCGCTCCCTTCGTTGCCGCCGGGCTTTATGAGGTTAGCCGCCGGCTTGAAACCGGAGAGCCGCTTTCATGGGAAGTCGTGCTCGGCACCGTCTGGCTGCAAAAGGGGCGCGATCTCGGTTGGATGGCGCTGATTACCGGTTTTGCCTTTTTCATCTGGATCGATTACGCCGCCATCATCTTCCTTTTGTTTTTCAGCCTGAACGAGCTGCAATTCGACGCCTTCCTTGAAGCCCTAACGACCACGCGCGAAGGGCTTTATTTCATATTGTTAGGAAATTTTGCCGGTGCTGTGCTGGCGACGGTCGTCTTCTCCATCACCGTCATCTCTTTCCCGCTGCTCATGGACCGTGAAATCGATTTCGCCACCGCGATGTCAACGAGTGTAAAGGCCGTCGCGGCCAACCCGTTACCGATGGCGATCTGGGCGGCGATTATCGCTCTTTTCCTGCTTGGCTCCATCGTCGCCTTCTTTGTCCCCCTTCCCGTGATCCTCCCTGTGCTCGGTCACGGAACCTGGCATATGTATCGGAAGGTCGTCGCTTCGGTGGCACAACCTGAGGCGGAGCGGCTTTGATAGCGAACATATTACGCGCTGAGTCGATAAAGCCGCGAGGGGTCGTCACTTCTTTCTTGGATCATCGTTGAGGATCGCAATCGCTTTTCGACGCTTGCAACGGTGGCGACCTTACCCACGAGCGCCGAAAATCCCGAACCCCATGCACGGAAGCATCGCGCTCGCGGGACGGCGGCTAAAAACGACGCTGGCGCTAAAGCTACAAGTGCTACGCACTGAAGATTTTCCTCCTGCCAAGCCTAAATCATAAAAGGGATCGACAGTCCTTTAACAATTCGCGGGAGCTGGCTTCCATATTTTCAAGCCAGCCAATCATTTCTTTCTGACTCATAAAACGACCTTCTTCGATCTCTTTGATGATGACATAATCAAAAAAGGCCACCCTTTCTTCGGCACCGCTCGAACTAACGATAAGAAAAGCCGCGGACGCAACACGCCACGCCTCGACGCGCGGGTCGTGTTGAGCGTCAAAAGCAGCATTGCCGGAAGACCGCCCATAATAATAGGCGGGTAGAGAATAACGCCCGTCCGGGGGGCCATTTGCCATCACGGCGCGCCCTTCGGCCCGTGCCTTAGCGACAAACGGATCGATCGCTGCCATCACTTTCGCGCAAGCGTCGATCCTTTGAGCAAATACGATTGCGCGGGATACCTCTCCCCGTGTCTCCCAGGATACGTAGGCTTGCGCGGCTGAAGCGAGACCAGCGATGCCGGTAAATAAAACGGCAACTATTTCAACGAAAGAAAGGTTTTTCATAAGCTTGAACTCCCCCGACGTACAAACGCGCTACGCGAACAGCTTCGATCAGAGATCGATTGAACGGCTTGCCCGATCGATCCGTGTTCCATATACATTCAAATTCGAAGGAGTGAAGCCGGTCAGTCTTGTTTCTTGCACCAAAAGTGCTTCACGAGTTTACGCGGCCGATACCGGTTTGCATCTGACCAGCTGAACGGCTCAATAAGACTTGATCGAGCTAATCCCGCGCCCCAAAAATCGCCGACCCCACGCGCACATGCGTTGCGCCGTGGCGGATCGCGGCTTCGAAATCCGCGCTCATGCCCATGCTCAGTGCTTGAAGTCCAAGCTTTGCGTTTACCCCCGCTAGCAACTCGAAATGAGGCTCCGGGTCTTCATCAATCGGCGGGATACACATCAGCCCTTCGATGTCCAAGCCGAACTCATCGCGGCATTGTTCGTAAAACGCTTCGGCCTCATTGGGCAGCACGCCGGCTTTTTGCGGCTCCTGGCCGGTATTGACCTCAATAAACAGCTTGAGTTTCCGGCCTTGCGCCGCCATTTCACGAGCGACAACGCGCGCAATTTTCGCACGGTCGATTGTGTGGATCGCGTCGAACAACGCAACGGCCTCTTTCGCCTTGTTCGATTGCAGCGGACCGATCAGATGCAGCTCGATGCCGGGATAGGCCTCGCGTAGGTCAGGCCATTTAGCCTTGGCTTCCTGTACGCGGTTTTCTCCGAAGACGCGCTGGCCGGCCTCGATAACAGGCGCGATGATATCCGAGCCAAAGGTTTTCGAGACGGCAATCAGCGTCACATCGTCCGGTGACCGGCCCGTATTTTCCGCCGCCCGAGCGATCCGATCGCGGATTTCGGCGAGCCTGACAGCGCCTTCTTTATCTCGGTCCATAATTCACCTGGCAAAAACGAAAGATATTTGTGCCGATACGACAAGCTTCACTTGACCATACAGCTCTTTTTCGGCTGGATACGATCGCCTCAGCCTGACACATGAACAAGATGATCGCCATGGCCTCAGAACGATATAATGCAGCAGAGCGCGAAAAGCACTGGCGCGCGGTTTGGGAAGACGCTGACGTCTACCGCGCCCAAGAGAACGAATCGCGTCCGAAATACTATGTTCTTGAAATGTTCCCATATCCTTCGGGACGCATCCATATCGGCCACGTGCGCAATTATTCGATGGGCGACGTGATCGCCCGCTACATGCGCGCCAAGGGCTATAATGTGATGCATCCGATGGGCTGGGATGCGTTCGGCCTGCCCGCGGAAAACGCCGCCTTGCAGAAAGGCATCCATCCGAAAGAGTCGACTTACGCTCAGATCGCGGCGATGCGCGAGCAGCTCAAGGAAATGGGGCTGTCGCTCGACTGGAGCCGCGAGCTGGCGACCTGCGACCCTGAATATTATGAGCAGCAACAACGGCTGTTTATCGACTTTCTCGATAAGGGGCTGGTTTACCGCAAGAAAAGCAAGGTCAACTGGGACCCGGTTGAGCATACGGTGCTGGCGAATGAGCAGGTGATCGACGGACGGGGCTGGCGCTCCGGCGCGCTCGTTGAGCAGCGCGAGCTGAACCAGTGGTTCCTGAAAATCACCGAATATGCTGACGATCTGCTGGCTGCGCTCGACAGGCTGGAGCGCTGGCCGGACAAGGTGCGGCTGATGCAGCGAAACTGGATTGGGCGGTCCGAAGGGCTGCTCATGCAGTTTGCGCTTGAAGTCGAGGTCTTGCCAAAGGGCCATGAAAGCCTAGAGGTTTTCACGACGCGGCCAGACACGATATTCGGCATGTCGTTCTGCGCGGTATCGCCCGATCATCCGCTCGCCAAAGCGCTCGCGAAAAAAGACAAGGATCTCAAGAGCTTCATCGATGAGTGCCACCGGATGGGCACCAGCGAGGAAGATATCGAGCGTGCCGAAAAGAGGGGCTACGACACCGGGCTGAAAGCGGTTCACCCTTTTCGCAAGACCTCCAAAGTTCCGGTTTACGTCGCCAATTTCATCCTGATGGACTATGGCACCGGGGCGATTTTCGGCTGCCCGGCCCATGATCAGCGCGACCTGGATTTCGCCCGCAAATATAACCTGAAGGTCAGGCCGGTCGTTATTCCGGAAGGAGAAGATCCGAAGGGCTTCGACGTTGGCGATGAAGCCTATGTCGGCCCCGGACGGATTGCGAATTCGTCGTTTCTCGATGGGCTGACGGTCGAGGAAGCAAAAAACGAAGTTGCCGACCGTCTGGAGAAGCGCAGCGAAGGCAAGCGTAAGATCAATTACCGGCTGCGGGATTGGGGCGTTTCGCGCCAACGCTACTGGGGCTGTCTGATCCCGATCGTGCATTGCGAGAAATGCAGCGCGGTGCCCGCCGCCGAGCTCCCGGTCATGCTGCCGGAGGATGTCACTTTCGATAAACCCGGCAATCCGCTCGACCGCCATCCGCAATGGAAACATATCGATTGCCCGAAATGCGGCGACCGGGCGACCCGCGAAACCGACACGATGGACACGTTTGTCGACTCGTCCTGGTATTTCGCCCGCTTCTGCTCGCCGCGTGCGGAAACGCCGGTTGA
>CAZMAC010000112.1:0-4271 GCA_964564085.1 uncultured Hyphomicrobiaceae bacterium | reverse complement strand
CTGACGATCGGCCCGGCTGAGAAAATGTCGAAATCGAAGAAGAACACGGTCGATCCGGTCAGCTTCCTGTCGCATTACGGCGCCGATACAGTGCGCTGGTTCGTTCTGTCCGACTCGCCGCCCGAGCGTGATGTCTTGTGGACGGAAGAGGGCGTTCAGGGCGCATGGCGGTTTGCCCAGCGCGCATGGCGCTTGATCGATGAAACGGCGACGCAAGCCGCGAAAAAAGGCGCAAAACGGCCCGCGAGCTTCACACCCGCAGCCGAAGAGCTGCGCCGCACATCGCATAAAGCCCTGGACGCCGTGGGCAAACATATTGAAGGGCTGCGCTTCAACACGGCGGTGGCGAACATCTACGATCTGGCGAATAAGCTGGGCGCGGCGCTGCAAGGTCAAAAATCCGCCAAAGATGCAAGCCTAAACTGGGCTCTGAGGGAATCGGCAGAGCTTTTGACGCAAATGTTCGCGCCCATGATGCCTCATTTGGCCGAAGAATGCTGGGCGCGGCTCGGCTACAACAGTCTGATTGTAAAACAGCCCTGGCCGGAAGCCGAAAAGGCGCTGCTCGTTGACGATAAGATTACCATTGCCGTACAGGTTAATGGTAGAAGACGGGATGAGCTTCAAATTGCGCGCGACGCATCGAAAGCCGATGTCGAAGCTGCGGCACTTGATCTTGATGGCGTAAAACGTGCGATCGAGGGACGTGCAATCAAGAAGGTCATCGTCGTACCGCAAAGGATCGTAAATGTCGTTGCTTGATGCCGCAGGGGCGGGGACACTGGCAAGACGTATCAAAGCTGTCGCATCTGCGAGCGCTTTGACAGCACTGATTGTGCTCGGTGGCTGTGGCTGGCAGCCACTCTATGGTCCGACGGCCAGTGGTTCACAGCTCGAAGACGTGATGCGCACTGTCGACATTTCGACGATTCCGGGCCGCGTCGGCCAACGCGTCCGAAATGAGCTCATTTTCGACACGACCGGCGGCGGCGAAGCAGCAGTCCCGAAATTCCGTCTCGATATTGCCGTGCGTGAATCCGTTCTCAACACCCTCGTCGCCGGCACCGGCGATCCGGAAGGGCAGATTTATCAGGTCTACACGCAGTTCAAGCTCGTACGCCTCAATGACAACACGGTTGTTCTTGAAGGCAACAGCAATGCGCGTGCAGCCTATGACAAAGTGGACTCCGTGTTTGCCGATATTCGTGCAAAACGCGATGCGGAAGATCGCGCTGCCCGCACCATCGCCGAAGCGATCCGGACCCGCATGGCGGCTTATTTCTCCGCGAATGCCTAGAGCAACGCGCACCCAAATGGACGCGGACATTTGCTCTAACCCTTTAAGACAGATCAACTTTTCAACCTTCAAATGACTCCATTTGAAGGTCGGTTGATCTAGAGCTGAGGCTTAAGGTGGGAAAATCACGTTTTTTGGCGATTATGTTCCTTTTTCTTTTCTAAGGCTCTGGCCTAAACTGGCGACATGGTCACGATCAAATCGACCGAATCCCAAACCATTCTTAAATCGGCCGGGCCGAAGACGAGCGCGTTTCTGATTTACGGAACCGATGCGGGACATGTTGCCGAACTGGTCCGAGATCTCGCGAAAGGTTTGAGCGCGCAATCCGATCCGCCCGGCGAAATTATTCGTCTTAGCGAACAGGATCTGAGCAACACGCCGGGCCGCTTGGCCGCCGAAGCGCGCAGCCTGCCGATGTTTGGCGGCCCGCCCGTCATCCTGGTCAAACAAGGGCCACAGATAACACCAGCTTTGATCGGAGAGCTACTCTCCGACACACAGCTTGCAGCCACGATCCTCATAGAAGCGGGAAATCTCAAGAAAGACGCCAAGCTCCGGCAGATCTTCGAAAAAGCCAGCAACGCCGCTGCGATCGGCTGTTACGGCATGGACCATCGCGGAGTTGCGCAGCTCATTCGCGACGACATCCAGCGCGCCGGTCTGACGATCACGCAGGACGCCTTTCACCGTTTGACCGAGCTTCTCGGCGCGGACTGGGCCGTATCGCGTGCGGAAGTCGTAAAGCTCATACTCTATGCAGGCGATGACACTCAGATCACATTAGAGCATGTCGAGGCTGTCGTCGGTGACGCGTCCGCACATGCGTTCGATGCCGCAATTTCGCAAACATTGAACGGAAACGCGCCGTCAGCGCTTGGTCATCTCGACGGCCTCGTGACAAGCGGAACTCCAGCTTCCGTTTTTCTCACGCTTCTGCTCGGTCACTTGCAGAAATTGCATTTGGTGCGTGCGGCGATTGACCGAGGAGAGAGCTTTGATACGGCGGCAAGCAAAATCCGTCCGCCTCTCCATTTCCGCCAGAAAGACGCGATGAAAGCGCAGGCGAAGCTTTGGAGCATCCATGGTGTCGCCGCTGCTATTGAGGCCACTCATGAGACGTTACGACAGACCAGGCTGAAGCCTGGACTTGATCACGAACTCGTCTCGGATTTGGTCACACGGCTCTGCCGCCCTCGGAAAAGCCGAGCCGCCTGAGGTACAAGCTCAAACTGGTGCTACAAAGCCCATTCCGTAGAGTGGACGATTTTTTCCCTCAGCGCACTTTAAGGCTGGGTAGACTCGCTTTCTGTATCACCATCGGCATGTTCCTGAACCCATTCGGCATAAGCAGGCGCCAGCGAACTGGTGCGCCCGGGCAGGCCGGAATACGGAACCTGCTCTTCGACCGGTATGGTCTCCCGGCGCGTCATTCTGTACAGAGCGAAGGAAACAATCGCCGCTTGTCCCAATGACAGGACCCAGAGGAAGCCCGATGAGCCGAAAACATCCATCAAAATCCCAACCAGCGGCGGCCCAAGAATTGCTCCCAGACCAAAAACCAGAGTGAGCCCGCTGCTGGCTGCAACCATTTGCTCTGATCGCAGATAATCATTTGTGTAGGCGATAGCGAGCGGATAGAGCAATAGCGGTCCTAGGCCGATAATCGGCGCAACGGCGATCAGCCAGCCGGACCCGTATTCAAATGCGACGCTCGCGCCGATTGGCGTCATGGCGCCGAAAAGGGCAATACCCGCAATCACTTTCCTTCGGTCAATGCGATCCGACAGCTTGCCCACCGGCCATTGAGCGAGAGCGGACCCCATGATCAAAAAGAACATGAAAAGTGAGGTTTCCTTAAATGTCAGCCCCACTTGCTGAGCATAAACGGCACCCATGCTAAAAACCGATCCGGACAGCGTGCCGGCTCCGAAGGTTCCAACCAGTCCCAGCGGCGAGACACGGTATAGTTCCGCGAGCGACAAGCTTTCAGCATTATCCGGCACCGGCTGCGGCGTGATCGAAAGCAGAATTGGCACGGCTGCAAATGTGATCAAAACCGAGCAGAGAATAAACAGATCGTGAAGTGTGGGCTCGCTCAAATTCAAAAGGAGCTGGCCACCCGCCATACCGAAAAAGCTCACGACCATGTAAATTGCCAAGAGACCGCCACGATCTTGGTTCGCCACACGGTCATTGAGCCAGCTTTCGGTCACGATATAAGCGCTTGCCAGACAATACCCCGTCAGAATGCGCATTGCGCCCCAAACGATCGGGGTCACGAAGAGGCTTTGAACAAGGATGGCCAGAGATGCCAGGCAGGTCGCAGCGGCGAAAACACGCAAATGCCCAACACGCCGGATCGCGGTTAACGCCGTCTGTGAGCCGAGCAGAAATCCGACGAAATAACCGGTCATGACAAAGCCGGTGATGGTTGCGCCAAACCCCTCGGTTTCCGCGCGAACGCCAAGCAAAGTTCCTTGCAGACCGTTTCCCAACATGAGGAAAGCCATCCCCATGAGCAGCGCCCAGACGCTTCCCGCGGCTGAGAAAGCAGGGTTCTCTCGAACGCTCGTCAGCGACGGCGCCTGGAGATTACTGAAAATAGGGCGGCTCATATTATGGCCTCATGGAAATGAGATTAAATCATGTGATGCTTATACGAGTCTTATGCCTCAGAACCGCGACATATCTTCGAAATCGAAGCGGCTGAAATATTCATTGTAGCGCCAAAGTCAAGATGCCGTGGAGAATTTTCCGGAAAGATACGAACCGGTTTTTTACCGGTTAGCGCAACGCACGTCCAACCGGACGCGGACAGTTGCGCTAACTTTTTGAAATAGATCAACTTGACGGCGTTCAATCGATTCCGATTAAACGTCGGTTGATCTAGCTATGGGAGGAATTTCGCGGACTCGACATAGCGCTCGATGGCCATTGCGGTCGGTGTCGCCAATTGCAGGAAAAAGAGAAC
>CAZMAC010000111.1:0-8511 GCA_964564085.1 uncultured Hyphomicrobiaceae bacterium | reverse complement strand
GCCCGGCTCCGGCCAGCCCGTGCCCGGCACGAAGCCGCAATCGACGCTGTCCACGTCGAAGGAAATATAGATCGCATCGGCATCCTTCCAGGCGAGCTCCAGCGCGATTTCAGCCGTTTTTTCTAATCCGAGCTTTTCAATATCTTCAATCGTCAGCACATTGGTCTGGCGTCTGCGGGCCTCGGCGACGCCATAACGCGGCACCTGCCAGCCGCCAATGCCGAGTTGCACAAGGTTCGTCGCCGGAACGTTTGGCATATTTGTCGCCCAATACCAGGGCGTGGTATGCATGCGCTCGTCGAGATCCTTTTCCTGAATGTCGATATGCCGGTCGAAATGGATGATGCCGATACGCTTGGAGGTGCATTCGGCGATGCCGCGCATGCAGGGGAAACCGATGGAGTGGTCGCCGCCCAGCATGACCGGGAGCGCGCCGGAGGAAAAGACATGAGAGACGCCGCGCGTGATCTGATCGAAGCTTTTCTCCAGATTCGCCGGGATGGTAAAAACGTCGCCTGCGTCGCAAAGCGTCATCTGCTCGCGCAAATCGACGCCCATCTCATAATTATAGGGGGTGTACAGAGCGGAAATACGCCGGATACCCTGCGGCCCGAAGCGCGTGCCGGGCCGGTAAGTCGTGCCGCTGTCGAAGGGAATGCCGATCACCGCCGCATCATATTTCGCCACATCGCGGACATTCTCGACATAAGGGGCCTTGAGAAAGGTATTGATCCCGGCGAAATGGGGTAGCTCGCCGCGCGCGAATGTCGGGATGGATTTGTCTGTCAGGCAATCCGAGCCGGGCAGGCCCATATCGAGCGCCCATTTCTGCTCGCGCCGCCAGCCATCCTCCGGAAGCTTGCCCTCTGCCTCGACGGCTTTCCATCCGCGCGTCTCGCGGGCATTGAAATCAGGATGATGGGCACGCGTGCGCCTGGCATGAAAAGGAAAGGGCCGGAGCGCACGGCTTTTGCGCGGAATATTCAAGTCAAACATGGATGGCTCTGTCGGTAGTGAGTGTTTCGCTCGCAAGAAATTCGGCAGCGTTCTGCTGATCTTTCGTCCCGCCATTTTTCAGCTTCAGATCATAGGTGATCGTCGCGCCAAAGGCATTCGGATGTTGCGGATCATGACGCACCTTGTCGAACACGATAAGACGCGTGCCAAGCCGGAAAGCTTCCGAAATGTCGTGTGTGACCATGAAGATGGTCATAGCGGTTTCTTCCCAGATTGAAAGCAGAAGCGTCTGCATATCCAGACGAATTCCGGGGTCCAGCGCGCCGAAGGGCTCGTCCATGAGAAGGATTTTCGGACGTTTCAGGAGAGCTTGCGCGATGGCGAGGCGCTGCTGCATCCCGCCGGAGAGCTGGGCCGGATAGCGATCCCTCGCATGGGCGAGGCCGATTTTTTCAAGCATGGCGTCCGCCGCCTCTTCGGCTTCCCGCTTCGCCGTTCCGAAAAGCCGGGTCAGGAAAGGCGATTGCTCGAAAGTGGCCGGAAGCGTCAGGTTCTGCATGACAGTCAGATGCGGGAAGACCGAATAGCGCTGAAAGACGATACCGCGTTCGGGAACCGGCTCGCCGGGGATTGGCGTGCCATCGACCAGGATTTGCCCGCGCGTCGGCTGTTCCTGCCCGAGCAGAAGGCGCAGAAATGTTGATTTCCCGCAGCCCGACGCGCCGACGATGGTGCAGAATGTGCCGCGCTCTACGCCGATCGAGACGCGCTCAAGGATCGGCGCATCGCCGTAGCTGACAAAAATGCGCTTCGCTTCAACATAGCTCACAGCGCGCCTCCTTCAAGATGCGCCCATCTGTAGCGATGCTTCGAATAGAGGTAAAGCAGCCTGTCGAGCGTGAAAGCGATCAGCGTAATCCAGGCGACATAAGGCAGGATCACATCCATTGCCAGATAGCGGCGCACCAGAAAGATGCGATAGCCGAGACCGTCCGTCGATGCGATGGCTTCCGCCGAGATCAGGAAGATCCATGCCGGCACCAGACCGAGGCGGATCGCGGTAATCAGGCGCGGCATGATTTGCGGCAGGACCACGCGGACAATCATCTGCCAGGTGGAGGCGCCGAGGGTCAGCGCCTTGACGATCTGCTCCTGCGGGATCTCAGCGACCGCCTGCGCAAGCGCCCGCGTCATGACAGGCGTGGTGCCGACGATGATCAGCACGATTTTCGAGACCTCGCCAAGGCCGAAAATGATGAACAGGATCGGCAGGATGGTGATCGGCGGGATCAGCGAGACTGCGGCGACGAAAGGCGCGAGCGCTGAGCGGGCGCGAGGAATGAAGCCAGCCGGTACGCCGAGCCCGACGGCAATCAGCGCGGAAATGGCGATACCGCTGAGCAGCCGGCCGAGGCTGGCGGCTGTGTCGGTCCAGAGCAGATAATCGCCGGAGCGCTTATCCGCGACGAAGGCGTAATTATAAAAGCTGTCCGCCATCTGGCCGAACGAAGGCAGCAGCTTGTCGCTCGGATTTTCGCTGAGCCGGATATGGCTGCCGATGGCATAGGCGGCGATCAGCAAAATAAACGGCAAAGCGCCCAGGATGATTTTCTCCACCCGGCCGGGGTGCCGATTGATCAGGCGCATGGCGGAGCTCCTGTTGGAGACGGCAGCAGAAGCGCGTCTTGCGGCAAAGTCAACCTCACCCGGCGCTTGCGCACAGCCCTGTCCCGCCAGAGGAGAGCGCTGATGAGGCGAAAGATGAGAGTGAAACTGCAATGCGTTCGCGCAGACGCAGTGCCGACGTTCCGGCAAAACAAGGCCGCTGGGCAGGAATTAGCCCTCTCCCCGGGCGGGAGAGGGCGGAAAGCGTCAGCATTCCGGGTGAGGGGGACATGCCTCTCGCTCAGATCAATTGCCATTTTTTCCTGCTGCGGCCGATCTCACCCTCTAATCCCGTTTCAAAGTTTACCGTCGGCTGCCATTTCCATATAGGTCGTATCGTAGCGCAGCTTGACGTTATTCTTATCGCCGGTGACTTTCCCGCCGGGATATTCAACGCCGACGAAATCCGCGCTCGGCGCACCTTCGCCGAGAATGCCGTGATCGAACAGGAACTTGGCGACGAAACTCATGGTTTCGGGCAGCTTTTCATCCTTCGCAAAGGCTACGGCTTCGGCGGGCTTATAAAACATCTGCGTCGTCTTGAGCTGCTCGTCATAGCCCGCCAGATCCGTGCTCGACGCCTTTGCCATTTCCGAGCGCGCTTCCTGCGCCTTTTCGTCATCGCCGGACATGAGACTCATCAGCTCATACCATGCGCCAACCAAGGCTTTCCCGAAATCGGGATTGTCCTTCAGCGTTTCGGTATTCACCATCATGATGTCGATGATCTCACCGGGAATGGCGGCAGAGTCGAACACCTTGGTCGATTTTGGCATGGCTTCAATCTCGGACAGGAGCGGATTCCAGGTTACGACCGCGGTTACGTCCGCTGTGGAATAAGCGGCAACCATATCGGCGTCGGAGGTATTGACGACAGTGATGTCCTTTTCGGACATGCCGACCGACTCTATAGCCCGCGCCAGCAGATAATGAGAGACCGACAGCTCGACCAGATTGACCTTCTGCCCTTTGATCTCTTCCAGCTTAGACTTGTCCTTCAGGACGATGCCGTCATTGCCGTTGGAATAGTCGCCGACGATCAGCGCGGTCGTATCGATACCACCGCCTGCGGGGATCGATAGCGCATCCATATTGGTCATCGAGCAGCCGTCATAGGCCCCGGCCGTATATTGGTTGATCGACTCCACATAGTCGTTGATCTGAACAATATCGACCGTGATGCCGTATTTCTCGGCCCATTTTTTCATGATGCCCGAGCTTTGCAGATAGCCCCAAGGCATCCAGCCGACATAGATCGACCAGCAGACTTTGAAGTCTTTCTTCGCGGCAGCGCTCGCAGGCGCGACTGTCAGGCTTATGGATATCAGCGCGGCAAGGATCAGTCCCAAGGTGCGACGCGTGATTAGCTCTCCTCATCGTTTGCGACCTTGCGGTCTTTTTTCGCAAAACGGTTTGGAGCGCGAGCCGGGAGCAGGTTTGCGCCCGCAAACCTTCGTGCAGTGATCTCCCGGGATTTTGGCCCGCCGTGTCTCCGGGCAACACGCCCGGTCTGTGTCTCTTGGACCAGCACTACGCTCAAGCCCCCACGCAGCCGGAACCCTAGACACTCTGCACAACAAATATGCAGCAAGTTACGTGCCAAGAGGAGATTGGTAATAGGATGAACCGTACGGCAATCTATGGGTCAGGCGCGTTTCTGGAAATGCTGAATGCGTGTGCAATGGCCAGCACAAGAATTAAGCGAAATGTGCATCTTTTGGACGATCAAACTCTATTATTTCTGAAAATATTTGACAATTTCACTGGCGACCGCATCCGGCTGCTCGCAGCTGAGCGCGTGACCTGCATTGGCAATTTCCACATATGTCACCTGGTCGCCCAGCTCTGCTTTGAGGACTTTGCCGGCTTTGTCCGGAGGCGCGATGAAATCTTCCGCTGCCTGAATAAGAAGGAATGGCTTTCCACCGGCCTTTTTGAAGACGTCGCTATTTATCGTTTTTGCAGCAGACATTTGTGCCTTTGCCAGTTTCGGGTACCAGCCACTCAGCCAGATCGTTGGATCGTTCCCCTTAGCGAAGAAGGCACATCGGATATACTCCACGCGTTCGCTGTCGTCTAAGGTGAGGTTGAATGAGTTCGTCAAACACTGGATCTGCCTATCGTTTAGCTCAAAATTGCCTCCTGAGGCCATCAGGACAAGATGAACAACATAGTCCGGATGAAGCGTTGCAAATGTGCGGGCCAGCCGATTGCCAAATGCATGGCCGATGAGGTTGATCCGGCTGATTTCGAGCGCATCGAGGACTGCCTTGATATCCTGAGCCAACATGCTCATCGATACGTTGCCGGGGGTTAGATCGCCGGAGCTTTTGCCGATGCCACGCGGCTGTATCAGGACGACGCGATAGCCAGCCTCTACAAGACGCGTCGTGATCGTTGAATTATATTGTTCCGTGTAATCTTCAACACCGCGCCCGAACGAAGGTACAATTACGACAAACTCACCCTTATTGTCCTCGCCGCCATAGATGCGTGTATGGTTCGCTGCCGCTTCATGCTCTATGATGGTTTCATTCAGTAGATAATCATGAGCAGTATTGGATTTGCCCGCCATAGACATTATCAGATGCCCTAATGTAATCCCTGAAGAAGCTAGCCATAAAATCTTTTTTTTGAGAGTTGGATTTTGTCAATCATAATATTTTTTAAAGTCTCGTTGATGTGCCCTTTGAAAATGGTTTCAGGGCTTTATTTCTTGAACTTGGTTGAAAAACAGCCGAATGCTGGTGCTGTCATCGAATGGGTCGATTGGGATTAAGCGCTGTGCCGCATTGCTGAACCACGCTCGAAAGCAGGCAGGCCAAACATGGAATGGATTTCACAATTTGCCGGTCTTTCGCGTCTGGAAGAGGCGATCAAGGATCGTCTGATTGCAAAAAGCGCGATTGTCTCAGTCCCTAAGGGAACCGTTATATTCGGACCCGGCAAAGCGCCCGAGAACCTGCTGCTGTTATTGTCCGGTACGGTGCGCGTGCAGCAGACCTCGGAAAGCGGCCGGGAAATTGTGCTTTACCGCGTCTCCGCGGGCGAAAGCTGCGTCCTCACCACAGCCTGCCTGCTCGCCTATGAAGACTATCTGGCTGAAGGCCTTGCCGAAACCGATGTGCAGGCTGTTGCCGTTCCACGCGGCGTCTTCGATCAGCTCATGGCGCAATCAGACATCTTCCGCCGTTTCGTTTTCACAGCCTATTCGAAACGGATCACCGATCTTTTTGTAGTGATCGAAGAAATCGCCTTCCGCCGGATGGACATACGCATCGCCCAGACCTTACTTGAGCTGCCATCGCCCGGCCGCGTCATTCATACGACACACCAAAAGCTTGCCGCCGAGCTTGGCTCCGCGCGTGAAGTCGTCTCCCGCCAGCTTCAGGAATTCCAGCGCCGCGATTGGATCGAGGTCGGTCGCGGCGAAATCCGGATTAAAAATCGCGAAGCGCTCTCCGCTTTCGCGGCAGCAGGCTAACAAAGCCACACCAGGCCAATTTCTTGAATTTCGGACCTTGTGTGACTTGGTCACCGACAAGCGTGCCGCGGATCGATTATTCATATTTGCGCATGATTTGCGGAGGATTGAAATGAACGCGAATGTTGGAACATTCGACCGCATTGCGCGGTTGGTTCTCGGACTTATTCTGGTCGTAGCGCCTTTTGTGACGGCTTATGATGTTTGGCAAAACGATATTATCAAATATGCAGCGGTGGTTGCGGGTGCCGTTCTTGCCTTGACAGCGATTTTTAGCATCTGTCCGCTTTATTCGCTGCTCGGTGTCAGGACCTGCCGAACGAGCTAACCGCAGTGACCGAATTTACCCCTTATCAGTCGTTGCTTGGCGGAGCCTTGATCGGTTTGTCGGCTGTACTTCTGATGTACAGCCTTGGCCGTATCATGGGAGCTACCGGGATACTCAGCGGCTTTATCAATTTCGCGACGCCACGCGACTGGAGCTGGCGAGCCGCGATCCTTGCCGGTATGGTGAGCAGCCCGGCGGTCTATTTCGCTCTTACCGGGTCGATGCCAGTCATTGAGGTGCCCGTCTCGGCGCCGCTCCTGTTGCTCGGCGGGTTCATCGTCGGCATCGGCGTGATGTTTGGATCGGGCTGTACTTCGGGTCACGGTGTCTGCGGCCTGGCGCGGCTTTCTCCGCGTTCGATTGTGGCAACGCTAACCTTTATGGCGACAACGGGCGCCACTGTCTTTGTTGTCCGGCATATGATTGGAGGGTAAATGCGCCTTGCGGCAGCTTATCTGATCGGTCTGATCTTCGGGCTTGGAATCGCTATTTCAGGCATGGCCAATCCGGCGAAGGTGCTCAATTTTTTTGACGTCGCCGGATCATGGGACCCGAGCCTTGCCTTTGTCATGGGCGGGGCACTTCTCATCACCGCTATTGGGTACCAGTTTGTTTTGAGACGGAACGGTCCTTTGCTCGACACGCGATTCCAGATTCCTCAAAGTCGAACGCTCGACATGCGTCTCATCGGCGGCGCGGCCATCTTCGGCATCGGTTGGGGCATGGCGGGGTTTTGTCCAGGCGGCGCAATCCCCGCAGTCGGAACAGGCCGAGTCGATGGTCTTCTATTCGTAGCCGCGCTGATCACGGGCATCTTCGTTGCACAAATGATTATGCGCTTTGCACAAAACGGGATGCCGCCGCGCAAAAGGAACACGTGTGACCTCAGATTTGGAGGAGAAGAACATGACACACTATCCCATCGACATGGCGATCAAGCCTGAGGTCAAAGGCTTCTTCGATCCAGCCACGAATACGATCAGCTATGTGGTCAAAGACCCGAATTCACCGGCTTGCGCTGTCATCGATACCGTCATGGACATCGACTACGCAGCCGGCCGGATCACCTATGACCATGCGGATAAGATTATTGCATATATCAAACAAAATGACCTGAAGCTGGAATGGCTGATCGAAACCCATGTGCATGCAGATCATCTGTCTGCTGCTCCTTACATTCAGGACAAGCTCGGTGGCAGGATCGGTATCGGTGAGAAGATAACTGTCGTGCAGAATGTGTTCGGTAAGATCTTCAATGAAGGCACCGATTTTCAGCGCGACGGCAGCCAGTTCGACCGGCTGTTCAAGGATGGCGATACTTACCAGATCGGCTCCATGACCGCTTTTGCGATGCATACGCCCGGCCACACGCCGGCCTGTATGACCCATGTCATTGGCGACGCGGCGTTCGTCGGCGATACGCTTTTTATGCCGGACGGCGGATCGGCACGTGCCGATTTCCCCGGAGGTGACGCCGGGGTGCTTTATGATTCAATTCAGAAGGTTCTCGCCCTTCCCGACGAAATGCGGCTCTTTATGTGCCACGATTACGGTCCGAATGGCCGCGATATTCAATGGGAAACCACGGTGGCGGACGAAAAGGCCCATAATATTCATGTGGGCAGTGGCAAGACGAGGGAGGAGTTCGTCAAATTCCGCACTGAGCGTGATGCGCAGCTCGATATGCCGAAGCTGATCATTCCGTCCTTGCAGGTGAATATGCGCGCCGGCGAGGTGCCGACCGACAAGAAGGGGCGAAAAATGCTGAAAGTGCCGGTTGACGAACTTTAAGCGAAGTTGGCGCAGTCACTGTAAGCAGGGACGCGGCCTCGAAGCGACTGCTTTTGGCGCATCCCTGCCGAACAGGTCGGGGTTTAGACCCCGGCCATCTGATAACCCGGCGTCGATTTCATGAGCGCGAGTTCCTCGTCCGTCATCACCTCCTCGATATTTTCAAAGAGGGGTGTCGACAGATAGCGCTCGCCCGTATCCGGCAGCATTGCCAGGATAACGGAGCCTTTCTCGGCCTTCTCAGCGATCTGCATGGCGATTGCAAGCCCATGCACTCCCGCGAGTT
>CAZMAC010000110.1:0-8561 GCA_964564085.1 uncultured Hyphomicrobiaceae bacterium | reverse complement strand
GGGCAGTGTATGACCTTGTTCCCCGTGGCAACGAACGCCCCGTCGCGCCCATCTGTGACGACGATGGTCGCGCAGCCTGTCTCAAGGAGGGACTGGAAGAAGCGCAACAGGCTGATCTCGAAGCCGCCCGAAGACAAGCCGCGCCGGATCAGAGCCGGCACATCGTCATCCGGATCGAAAGGCAAAACCGGTCCGCCCTCGCCGACCCGCGCGGATAAAGCCGGAACCAGCGCGTTGGCCTCCGCGCGATTGATAATCAGAATGTCGAGCGACCCGACCGTATCGAGAAAGGCCGTTCCGCGCGCCGTGAGCTGACGGATGCCGGGATTGGCAGCAACCTTGCAATTCGCCGCCTTTGCCGCTCTGACAAGATCGGGAAAACAGTCGGCCGATTGATTGCTGAGGCTCGAAATATAGACAATATCGACAGAGAGCGCCTCCGGCCTGATGTCGGTCATCGATAAAAGCGTATTCGCGCCGCGGAAAGTAAAGATCGCCGCGTTGCGCTCATGCGAGGAAATCAGGACCGACGCACCCGTCGGCATGCGCGGGTCGCGCGTGATCCACCGGGTCGATACGCCTTCGCTTTCCAGCTTTCCTAAGATGACATCTGCCCGCTGATCCATACCGAGTTTGACGATCGCCGAACAGTCCAGTCCGAGCCGCGCCATCGAAATCGCCGCATTGACCGCACCGCCACCCGGATGGGTCGAGATTTCCTCGGCTTCCGTCTTGCGCCCCTCCTCAAGAAGCAGAAAAGAGGCGTCCGCATTGCGCATCGACATACGTTCGATGCCGTTGCTATTGATGATAGCGATGGAGTCGACCATTGCACCGCCAACGGTTAGCGCTTTCATAGCTTCTCCTTTTTGACGAGGCTTACGCGAGGCAAGACGGAAGTACAAGTCCTCAGCGTCTCGCGGGAATGAGTTATGCAATCCGCGACGGTTTCGCTCGTCGCACGCCTTATATAAAAGGATCCACGAGGATATTGGAAAGTCCGGTCATGACCACTGCAACCCTTCGCCCATCAGCACTTTACCCGCCAACCGTTACACCGCCTCCGGCTCCGCTGCCGCTCCGGCAATTCATTTTTCAATTCGTCAAAAACCCCCTTCTTGCCCTGCCACAAACAGCTTACGAACAGCCCTTCGTGACGCGGGAATCGATGGGCCGCACCGTATTCTGGGTGGTGAGCCCGGAGCTGGTCGAGGCCGTTCTGGTCAAACATGCGGCCGATTTTTTCAAAACGCCTGTCGAGAAGCGGGTTTTTCGTAGGTCTTTGAAGGACGGTGTGCTCAGCTCCGATGGCCAGCTCTGGCGCTGGCAACGCCGGATCATGGCGCCGCTCTTCCGTCACTCCGAGATCCTGAAATATCTCCCCAGCATGGCGCAACCGGCGGAAGAGCTGCTTGTGCGCTGGCGATCCGCACCGCCCGGCAGTCCGCAGCAGATCGATGCGGATATGGTTGAAACGACGTTTTCGGTGATCACGCGCACCATGCTGGAAGGCGGCGAACCGCGCGAGGCGGCCCTTATCAAGCGCGCCACGGCCGAAAGCCTTTCCCATATTACCTGGGAAATCATGTATGGCCTGCTGCGTGTGCCGCAATGGATGCCTCACCCGGCAAGCCTGATTTTGAGCCGGAGTGCGAAACGATTGCGGAGCGCTGTTCAAGACATCATCGCGCGGCGGCAGGCCGAGGGCAGCGGCGGCAAGGATCTGCTCGGCCGGCTGCTCGATGCCCGCGATCCTGAGACCGGGGAGCCCATGACCATGGAGCAGCTCATCAACAATCTGCTGACGCTGCTCGAAGCCGGCCATGAAACCACCTCCCGCGCGCTCACCTGGACACTGTATCTGCTCGCCCGCGCGCCTGAGTGGCAGGACAAAGTCCGCGCTGAAATTATCGCTGTCTGCGGCGATGACGTGATTACACCTGAGCAGATCGATTCGCTCCAACTGACGCAACAAGTTCTGAAAGAGTCGATGCGGCTTTATCCGCCTGTCCCGGCGATTACTCGGATTGCGATGAAGGACGTTTCCTTAAGCGGGCTGGACATCCCGCAAGACAGCTTCATCATTATCCCGATCTACTGCATTCACCGCCACCGCGCTCTCTGGGCCGATCCTGACCTGTTCGACCCGGCCCGCTTCGAACCGGAGCGCGAGGCAAGCTTTCCACGCACCCAGTTCATGCCCTTCGGGGCCGGTCCGCGCATTTGCCTCGGCAATTCTTTTGCAATGACCGAGGCGACCGCCATTCTCGCGACTTTGGTCCGAGGCGCGCGGTTTGACTGGGACGGCAAACATATGCCCGAGCCCGTTTCGCGGATTACCTTGCAGCCTCGCGGCGGCATGCCGTTGCAAGTCACAGCATTGCCGCAGAAGCCGCTTCGCTACGGGTGAGCCGGCCTGCACGCACTGCTTTTCGTTTCTTACTTATTCGGTATGCGTGTCGTCATGATCGGCGTGATAACGGGATCGACATGATATTCATGACAGGTCAGACAATCCTGCCGTGTCTCGCTCTGCGTATGGCAGGTTTGGCAAAGATCTTTTTTCACCGGCCTGAAGTTTGAAATAAAGCTTTGCGCATTGCCCTGCTTATAGCTGTCCTTATATCGCGTGCCCTGATCGAGGTCGTGACAAACAAGGCATCCGCGATTCTCCAATACGCCGAAATGCGGTTCATGAATGAAATTGGTGAAGCGCCCGCGCTTGGTTGCAGGTGAGGCAGGCGAAAAGTTCACATGGCGGCCTCGGCCTCTGACATCATCGACACTATGACACTTCGCGCATTGCCCCTGAGCATCCTTGCCCGTGAGGTAATCGAAAACGGCTGCTGACGGGTTGGCATCGCCTCTTGGCGCCTGCGGCCCTGTTATCTCAAGCCATGTGTAGATGAATTTGTCTTTATGGCCGACGGGCCGGTAGAAGATTGCAAAGTCCTGCCGGTACCACCCGCCATATTCGGCCCAGCTCTCAGGATCGATTTCGCTTTCAATAACGGCGACGGCAGACGTAATTTCGGCCGCGGGCGGATCGACTTCGCTATCGGCCACCGGATCGCTTTCTACGACATCGCTATCTGCGACCGCCGCATCGGCGCTGTCGCTGGCCGGATCGGCATCCGCTTCGGAGCTGTCAACCGGATCTGCTTCCGAAGGTGACGATTCATCCCCTGGACCTTTGATCAGGCGGCCGAATGCATCGACGCGCCATCGTCCGGTCTGAATGTCTTTTTCTTCCTCCGGGGATACATTCTTGACTTCCGCTTGTGCTAGCCGGATCGGTTGTGCAGGTTTGTCTTTCCCGGCACCTGGAACCACGAAGCCTGTATCCAAATCGTTCACGTTGGGTATGAGAGGCTGCTTGCCTGGCGACAAATTATCAGAAGGAATGGATGCAGATAATTTGGACTCCGTCACCGCCGACGTCCACCCAACACCGCCCGCCTCGGCCGCATCTTTGCGATTGGCCATCTCCGTGCCAAGGTTCGGCAACCACTCACGCTGAGCCAGCGTGATGACATCGCGCGGAATGCTCGCGGTCAGGTTCGCAATAAGTTGAGGTTTCACCTTTACGCCCGTTCCAGCCTCAAGCTTGGCCATCACATCGGACGCTTTGCCGGACACCAGCGCGTAAAATAAGCCTTTGACCTTCCAGACCAATTCGGCAACCGCCGCAATATTGGCATCGCTGGCTTGTGTCAGGTCAAGAAGATCAAGCTGTTCGGCTTTCCTGATAAGCGCTCGGCCTCTCTCATCAGCGCCGAGCAGAACCTTCATGAAAGGCGTGATTTCGGCCTCTGAATATTCCGGCCATTCGCCGATCGCGATGTTTTTTTCTTTGAACGTCGCCACATCGACGCCGGGCAGCGACAGATAGGCAATGCCTTTCGGTCCGCTGACGCGCTCTTTTCCGGTAATCAGGTCGAGATGGCAGCTTGAGCAGGTATTATCGAACTCAACGACAGACATGTGCCGCTTGTCATCTTTGCTTGAATGACAGTGCGAGCAGGTTTTTGGAATGATCTTTGTGGGATCGTTCTTGGATGCGATTTCCGGATAATGCTTTTTAAAATGGCCGTTATGGTCGTAAATCAGACGCGTGCGGCGCTCGAAGGGATATTTATCAAATTTAGGATGATTGCCGTCGAAACTGTCAAACTGGACCACATGGCAGGACTGGCACTGCGCATTCGAAATCTTGTTCAAGTCGAAATCGGCGCCCTGATGGTCCTGATGACAGGTTGCGCAATAAATTTTGCCCTCCATGACGTTTTTCATCGGAAAGGCAATGTCGCGGATTTTGGCCGATTGCGGCGCTGAAATCTGAGCAGCAACTTTGGTCAGCCGCTCGGTGCTGGCATTGAGCCGGGCCGTGGAGGTGCTGTGCGAATTAAATGCGTTGTCATTCATTTTGTGACACGCAATACACGCTTTGCTGTCACCATGAGGGTCCGGCTTCGTAAGCCCGTCAAGCCAACTTACTTTGCTCTCGCCGGTCGTCGTGTGGCAGGCGCTGCATTGCTCGATCGCGCCGTGCACGCTGGAGAGGGCGCCAGGCATCAAAAAGCTTGTGCCGTTTGCGAGGAAAAAGGCCGCAAGGAGACCTAAAATCGCGACTCCGCCAAGACAATAAGAGACGAAATCCCGCGTTGCATCCGGGTTTTTCGGAGCTTTACGCCGCGGCGCCGGGCGCCTCACTGGTTTCATCGGGCGTCTATTTGGCTTTATGCCCTCAGGAAGATCCATCTCACCAAACCCCCGAGGAATAAGAATAGACGACCAGTATGTGCAGGACGATCAGAACAACCAGGCTATAAGTAAAAGGAACATGAAGCATGGTCCAGGCCCTGGAAAGCCAGAGTTGAACGCGCGCAAAATCGAGACGGTCTTTTTCTATGACAAGCGCTTTCATTTCTCTCAATTTCTCCCGGCCGCTCTTGTCGACATAGCGCTCTAACTCATCCATCTCGCTGAGCAGCCCTTTCATGTGTCTTTGTGAACCAACCATATGCGCGAGTGAGTGCCGAGGTTTTTGAACAAAAGCCTTCAAGTGGTTTTTGTAGAAATCCAAAATCCATTCCTTGTAAGGCGCGACAGGTAATTCCAATGCGAGCTGCACATTATCCTTGGTCGTCGCAAGCTCATGAATTTTCCGGGCAATTTCAGCGCGCTTCTTCGGAATGCGGTCCAAGACGACTTCGTCATCGGCCCGGAGTTTGGCTTGCACGGCCCAGGCGAGATATGTGCCGACAACGCCGCTTAGAAGGACCAATACGCTCAAGAGCCATAGAGCCCATTCAAAATAGGTATCGGGCAATGAAATATCAGAATGGGAGATAAAAAGGGCAACGACGATATAACCAACAAAAATATGGGCCTGGCGCCAGGTTTGGGCCGCCGTTGGGGCAAGTTTCGACATTTTCCTTCGAATATGGAAAGCAACCTGAAATGCCATAGCTGCGGTCAGCAGCCATCCGTCGAGATATCTGGCGTCCCGCAGCGAGCTTGCGTAAAGCCAGACCAGCCAGAACATCAGCCCGGCGATCGCCGTTACCAGAACCGCCTGGAAAATCTGGCTCCGGGACTGCACGCTGCGTAAGTCAAAGCCTCCGAAAGACGACATGGAGGTGGGTTTGGTTGCCGGGCTCAAAGGCAAGCTACTCCTGGATAATCCTGCTTTGCTTATTCGTCATAAGCTATTGAATCAAACATGACATTTGAGCCGCGCCTGCGTTCCAACTTGATTGAGGTCAGTGTTTCAAATGTCATGTCAATTTGATCCATCAGCAAAAAGCGATGTGGTTCGAAGCGTTGGATTCGAACCACTAGAGCAGCCAACTACTTCCGTGGACTGCCCATATATTTGTCCGGTCCCGGAATAAACTTGTCAACTCCGGCCATCTTGCTGCCATCATATTTTTGACTTAAGGCCGCAATCTGTTTTGAGATACTGTTCGCAGCGTCAGTCAGCGCCTTTTCATTCTTGAGCTTCAAGCCTGCCGAATAAGACAATTGCACGATTTTTGCGAGTTCGGGAACGTTCGGCGCCACCTTCGACGCTGCTGCCAGATCCTTACGCGCCCGATCCGCACGTCTTGCCATCTCAAAAGCATAGAGCTTTCGTTTCGTTGCGGTTGCAACGGCGCGCAGAGCTGTTTCGAGATCGACAGCCCGTCCCACAAGGAAAAGCATCCGTTTGCGGCCGGCATCGGCAACCGGGTTATCCTTGCCTTTGTTGTGCCAGGTATTATGACGGACTTCGCCCTGCGACCACGACACCAGCTCAAAGGGACTGCCGGCCGGATGCCCGCCGACATTGACGAGCTTTTCCTGCGGCACGACATGACAGCTATAGCAGTTTTTCGCCAGATCGTATAACAGGCGCGGCCGGATCATGCCTTTGGATTCGGCTTTCTTCCAGCGTGTCGCCTCTTCGGCTTTGCTCTCGGTTTTTTCGGTTTTTCCGCTGAACTCGCTATGAAGCTTGATCCAGTCTCCGCCAGAGCTGTGGCAGGATTCGCAGGAAATCCCGGCGATCGTTTTTGGTCTCTTCTTATTTTTCTTTTTCTGAACCGTGAAATGGCAATTCAAACAGAGGCTTTCTGATTTAACCCGCCGAAACCCCATTCTTTTGGCAATCTCACGGCCTTCTTTCCGGCGAGGCATTTCACGATATGTTTTAAAATGATGCGTTGCTTTCCAAGCCTCTGCTTCCTGCTTATGGCACTCGGAACAAGCATTCGGCCCCATGGTCTTCTCAGGGATCGTGGCGAAGGTGTTATTTGCAAGCAGGTTGGTGCTCGTCAGCGTTAAAATGAAAAACGCCATAAGCAAACCGAGCGTCCCAAGCCGAATATGGACACGGCGCTCAAAGCCGGGACGCCGCCGGCGATGCGCTTTACAAACCATCATATCCTCATCGTGACTTATGCAACACCGTAAGGCTGGGCCAGCGGTTCACGCCGGCGTCTTGGCCGATCGAGAGCGAGCTGTCGTGGCTTCTTACGACTGGCGATTGCGATCCGCTGACGCGCTGCCGCCGTTGGCAGCGGCAACCAGCTCAATGCGCGGGTGATGATGTTTTCCTCAACGTCGTCATTTGTGCTCGCCAGGAACGGATCTGCATAAAATGTTGTTCCAGAGCGCGCCGCGATGTCCTTCAGTGAGTCGATCATCGCTGGCAGACCGCAAGCATAAATAACGTCGCTTTCATAAAGCCGCGGAAGAAAATCCGTCGGACGCCCAAGTTTGACCGATTGCGAAACGGTTTGCGGCGTGCTGCATACCGGAATGACCCGGACATTGGGGAAGCGCGCCAGCCTGCCGAGAACTGGACCCATATAAAGCGTATCGAGCGTGCGGCCTCCGGTGATGACCATCATTCTACGTTCAGGATTCTCATGAAGCGCCGCTGCCGCAATGGACCAGATCGGAGCAAAACCTGTTCCCGTTGAGATAAGAATGAGCCGGCTGTCAAGCTCAGGACGGAAATAAGCGGACCCATATGGGCCGGATACAGTCAGGCTGTGGCCAATCTTTATTGTCTTACCAAGTGCCTTGGACACCCGGCCATCTTGCATTTGTCGAACATGAAGCCAAATCGTGCGTCCGGCATGTCCGCCTTTCAGCGGGTGGCTCAGGCTGAAGGGCCGGCTTGGATAGCCTCGAAAACGGAACTGCGCATATTGGCCGGCGATATACGGAAATGCCTGCTCGGTGCGAATTCCAACTTCCATGACTTCGCGTGACACGCGGCGAAGAGAACTGACCACGCCCGGCACAGTTCTGATGCCCGCCTTTTGAATTGATTCGACGACGGCGTCCGAGATCAATCTGCTTTGACAAGCATGGATGACGCCGGGCTCCGCGCCCGCTCCGCCGTTGACATGCCCTTCGACCAATCGAACGCAACACATGCCGCAATGTCCCGCGCGACAATTATAAGGAAGGTCTATGCCATTTGAGAGAGCCGAATCGAGCAAAAGGTCGCCGCGGCGACCCGAAAAACTTTTCCCGTTGACCGTAATATTGTGGCTTCTACCCATCGTGTGCCCGTAGAAAAAGGTTTCAACTGACAATTATCGGCGCTTGCTGGCCAAATAGTTGTCGCGCTTGTGGAATCTGTAAGCGCAGATGTTACCCTGTGTCGGCAAACCGCCGGGCATATCGAAGGTCTTTGATGTAAGCCTTGTTTCTGTAATGCACTGATAATTCCCCTCTATCGTGCCTACGATTGATGTGCGTGCCCAGCCCCTGGCATCGTACTTTTTTACATCCTGCGATCCGGGTTCTCAGAACCGACTCAACATTCCCGGACTGGTTATGGTTAATTTCTTTATCGCGTCATCATGGTAAGACGATGGCGAAGCAATGGTGCGATAGACAAAATTCCACTGATTTTCTGCGGCTTTTTGACAGACCTCTTTTTCACGCTGAATGCTGTCATTGACAATCGTTAACGACGATAACCGTATTCAATGATTAAAATGGCCCTAGTGGAGCGACTTTGACATTTGATACCCATTCGCAGCACGCTTCGTTTTCAA
>CAZMAC010000109.1:5883-8562 GCA_964564085.1 uncultured Hyphomicrobiaceae bacterium | reverse complement strand
AAGTGAGGAAATGGGATAAGATTTATTTTTTCTGAGGCGATAAATTTTTTACGAAATCTGCATGAGAAAACTCCATCGATATAGTAAGCGGAGTTTCCCATAAGTTATTTCGGCGGGGATAAGTTCAGCTGTGTTTTCGATCGCTAATGTTAAAAATACTTTATCGACATGATGATCCGAGCTGCCCAATCGACAATCTGGTCATATTGGATCTCTGCGCCGTTCTCATGCGGTACGAGTGTCCAGCCTTGATTGCGCCCGCGAACGAGTTTTCGTAAGAGAACCGGTCCCTCTTTTACGGAAACAAGGCAATCAACGCCGTGAGCATTATCCATATCTTCATGGCGGAAGCGGTTGGCAATGAGGACTGTTCCTGCTTCGAAATAGCCGACCGTAGTATCTAGCCTTGCGGCGATCGGATTATCGGCTGGAACATCCAGATGAATAATGGATGTCTGCTCGTTTTTAACGTTATTGACCCGCCCATGCTCACCAATCCTGCCAATCAGCTGAATTTCGCGGCTCGAACGTGAGCCAATCAGGTCAGCCGGTTCGACCAATAGCGCACGGGCTATCTTTTCGAGCCAGTCGGTAGAAACGGTCATGTTCGCCGTTTCCAACCTCTGCACTGTCTGCGGGGTCGTGTCGATTTTATCTGCAAGTTCTTTGAGGGTCATGCCTCTTAGCTTGCGAAACTCTCTGATTCTGGTCTGCATCTCTCGTACTCTTACTCTTTTTTCACTGTATACGAGATCTTTTGAGGAAGTTTTATCCTCATATTTAACTTTTGCTGTAAATTTTAGCGATTAGCGGTGAGTGACTGTGAGCCGTCGGTTATCCCCACAGTCAATGCATTGGGCACGTCATTCAAAGCAAAAGGGGGGATTGAATTCGATGGACTTCCCGAAGATTACAAGAACTACCTCCACAAGCACGAGATTGTATGGCGTCATACCTTATATATCAATATGTGGTAGCCATATTCGTAATTTAGTCGAATACTGCGTTCTTGCCGTTTTCAAGCTTCCAAGATCGACCCTGTACCAAAAAGATCGGAACGCCCGCACAGCCTTCGTTCGCCAGATCGCCATGTATCTCACTCATGTGGCATTCGGCCTCACCTATAGTGAGGTCGGGCGCCTTTTTCTCCGTGATCGCACGACTGTCGCCCATGCCTGTCGCGTTATCGAGGACTCAAGAGACGATCCTTCGATCGATCACACCCTTTCGGCATTAGAAACTGCTCTCATAAAACTGAACGCCAAGGCTCGCTTAAGCGATTCTGCCACTTATTCTAAAAACAGAAAGTATTTTAACGAAATATGAATAATAACAAAGTTTTGACGATTTTTCGACGTCTGGCCAGACCAAAGAGTTGGCTCGCGCCTGTCCAACCCAATCAAGGGCTTAACAAAGAGTATGTATCCTATAGCGTCGTTGTAAATGGTGCTGCGGCGGAGAAAGCATCCACGATATCAGAAGAAGCTATCCGGCGCTGGCTGTCGGAAGATCTCATCGAGCCATTTCAAAATGGGTTCCGTCTTTCGGCAACTGGCCGCAGCTGGCTTAAAAGACAGCTTTCCGCAACTGATGATTTTCAACAACAGCATCAAAACCGGCAAATGCGCATTATCGACTTTGAAGGCGCAAAACGCCCGGCTTTGGTCAATGATGCTGAAAGCCCGTTGCGATGGCTTGCCAGCCGCAAAGACAAGAAAGGCGTCCCGCTCCTGACCACCTTTCAGCTTGAAGCCGGGGAGCGCCTGCGTGCGGACTATCAATTTGCAGGGCTCACAGCGCGGGTCACCGCAAGTTGGAGCCCAACCGCTCGGTGCCAGACATCGGGAGGCGCGCCAAATGATGCGGCAGCGCTTCAGGACAATGTTCTTGCTGCAAGACAGCGTGTCGTCCGCGCGCTCGCCGCTGTGGGACCGGAGTTGAGCGGTATCCTCGTTGATGTGTGTTGTAATCTGAAAGGGCTCGAAGAGGCAGAAAAGACGGAAGGTTGGCCCCAAAGATCTGGCAAAATTATTCTGCAAATCGCGCTAAGTCGTTTAGCGCGTCATTACGGTCTGATTAGCGATGATCGTGTGACGGAGCATATAAAACGCAAGCTTCAGCATTGGGGCGCAGAAGATTACAGGCCGAAAATCAATGGTGGCGGTGCGGCATGATGACGGGTTGGAGCGGGATTAAAGGAAAACTTTAAACAGCCGGGTATCTTGGAACAAAGGGCGGTTTATTGCCGGACATTTGGGTTTAAGCTGCGTTTTCAGAGGCGGCAGCGGCATCCTTTCTGATCCGCGCAACCATCGAAGCCAGACCGTTCGAGCGCTGTTGGGTCAAATGATCTTTCAAACCGATCCTGGCGAAAACTGCCTCAGCGTCAAGAGAGACAATCTTGTCAGCTTCTTTGCCCGAATAGATCGCCAACAGGATCGCAATCAAACCACGCACAATATGCGCATCGCTATCACCCCGAAAATAAAGGAGTGTTTCGCCATCCGCATTGGGCTCAAATGTCGAAATAAGCCAGACCTGACTAGCACAACCCTGCACCTTATGCTCGGGGGAATGCTCGGCTTCCGTTAGCGGCTCCAGATCGTTGCCCAGCTCGATGACATAGCGGTAGCGGTCTTCCCAATCATCGAGAAGCTCGAAATTCTCAATTATTTCGTC
>CAZMAC010000109.1:0-5783 GCA_964564085.1 uncultured Hyphomicrobiaceae bacterium | reverse complement strand
TGATATGAGCCTTCTTGCCTGATTTTCAATTATATTTCTGGGCTTCAGCCGGACATTGCGCATCGCATGCCGCCTCTTCCCTGACTTCGATTACGCCAGTCAAAATATTGACGCGCTCAAAAAAACATTGCCCGCCCTCATCCGTGATGCGGACGACTTTACGCTTCGACTCGTTCTGAAATTCCTGACAGACGGTCTTCAGTTCAATCTGCGCCCGAATAACCGGGCTTACAGCCGTCTTTGGCGGCGTGATCGTTCCTGAAAAACCAGCATAGGCTGACGGAAATAAGCTGCTAAGGCGCGCTAAATCTTGCTCGCGGTTCGGCTCGATCCAGCGTTGATAGGCCGGCTTATCGTTTGGATAGACCCCGATGTGAATGTTGTTGTTCGGACATGCGCCATATGAGATCGCGAGCGAGTCGCTAAGCTGCACTTTCCTGCGCTTCATGTCCAAGAAGCATTCGACATTCTTATCGGCGAGCCGGAGTTGATGTTCGGCCATCGTTACAGAAACGACCCCCTGATAATCCTTATCGAAGTTCTGCAGATAAATATCTTTCACCGGTTCGTAAAAGCCGGCGCCGGATAAGAGGATGCCGCCAATTGCTGTCCCCTTCCACATGCGATTTGATGGTGTCTTTAGTGAATTTTGCATAGCTGGCCCTCCAACTCGTGTGACGTGTTTTTTACCCCTGAACGGGCTATCTCATAGCCGCCGCTTTAGATGGCAGCATAAAAGGACATATCTTTTGGCTTGCTGCGGCTGAATGCGTTTTGAATTGCCAGTTCAATGAGCCTCATCCCAATTTTGGGCGGCTGTCGCATCAACTTTCAGCGGCACGGACAGGATAATCGCTGGTTCTGTGGCTTTTTCCATAACAGCCCTTGCTGTCTGGATGGTTTTTTCAATCTCGGCATCTTTCACCTCGAAAATCAATTCGTCATGCACCTGAAGCAACATCCGCGCTGCCACGCCCGCGTCTGTCAGCGCTTCCGGCATCCGGATCATGGCGCGACGAATAATATCGGCGGCCGTGCCCTGAATTGGTGCATTGATCGCGGCGCGTTCGAAAAAGCTTCGCATTGCGCGGTTTGCGCTCTTGATCTCGGGAAAATGGATCTTTCGGCCAAAAACCGTTTCCACGAAACCGTACTCCCGGGCTTTTTCCTTGGTTGCATCCATATAGTCGCGTATGCCGGGAAAACGTTCGAAATATTTTGCAATATATTCGCTCGCCTCGCTGCGCGAGATGTCGAGATTCTGTGCCAAACCGAAAGCAGAAATGCCGTAAATAATACCGAAATTAATAGCTTTGGCACGGCGACGAACTTCAGGTGGCATATTCTTGATCGGAACACCGAACATTTCCGATGCTGTCATGGCGTGAATGTCAAGATCGTCGGCAAAAGCTTGTTTTAGCGCCGCGATATCGGCGACATGAGCAAGAACGCGCAGCTCGATCTGGCTGTAATCCGCAGAGATCAATTGATGTCCGGGCTCGGCGATAAAGGCTGTCCGGATCTGGCGGCCCTCGGCGGTGCGGATCGGAATATTCTGCAAATTGGGATCGGTCGAGGCGAGCCGGCCCGTTGAAGTTGCGCCAAGCGCGTAAGAGGTATGAACGCGGCCCGTATTCGGATTGATGAAGGTAGGTAGCGTATCGGTGTAGGTGCTTTTGAGCTTCGAAAGCTGGCGCCATTCCAGCAACTTCAGCGGCAGCTGTTTTTGATCTTCGGTCAGTTCCTCGCTATTGGCCAGATCCTCAAGAACCATCGCGCCCGTGCTCCAGGCACCTTTGCCGGTTTTCTTGCCGCCAGGATAGCCGAGCTTTCCGAACAGCACCTCCGAAAGCTGCTTTGTCGAGCCGACATTGAAAGGCTCACCGGCCAGCCTGTGGATTTCCGTTTCGATTTCGCCGAGCGATTTTGTGAATTTGCCCGAGAGGCGTTTCAAGACCGATGGGTCGATCTTGATTCCGGCAAATTCCATATCGGCAAGGACATGGATCAGCGGCCGCTCCAGCCGCTCATAGACGGTGGCCATAGCTTCAGCCGCGAGACGAGGGGTCAGGACATGCCAGAGGCGCAATGTGATGTCGGCGTCTTCACCGGCATATTCGGTGGCCCTCTTGACGTCCACCTTGTCGAAAGTAACTTGCGATTTTCCGCTGCCCGCAACGTCTTTAAACGAAATCGGCTTATGACCGAAATGACGCTGCGACAGCTCATCCATGCCGTGTGAGCCGACCCCGCAATCGAGAGCATAGGACATGAGGAACGTGTCGTCGATCGGCGCGAGGTGGATGCCATAACGGCGCAGAATCTGTATATCGTATTTCAAATTCTGCCCGATCTTCAGGACGCCGTCCGCTTCGAAAAGCGGCTTTAAGACGTCAATTGCCTGATCGAGCGGGATTTGCTGAATGTCGCCGTTGCCATCAAAATCCAGCCCCTCGCTCGCCGGACGATGGCCAAGCGGGATATAGCAAGCGCCTGCCGGCTTCAGCGCGAGAGAAACACCCGCTAGCTCGGCCTGCATAGCATCGAGTGATGTCGTCTCGGTATCGACACAGACAAAACCCTGCTCAAAAGCATCCGCGATCCATTCTTCCAAGCGAGCAAGGTCGTTCACCGTTTCATAGGCTTTGACGTCGACCGGCAAGGCGCGCATATCGGCAAGCCGCTTGGCGGCAAGAGCAGCGGGCATGGATGTTTGACCATCAGCTTGCGCTTCGTTCTTGCTTGTCTCCTCCACCTTTTGCTTGGCGCCGGTCTTCTCCTCGGACGGAGCCGGGGTTGGCGGCAAGTCGGTCAGCTCAACGCCGAATGCCGAAGCAACACGTTTGGTCAGCGTGTTAAACTCCATCTCCTGCATAAAGCCAAGCAAAGGCTCCGAATCGATGTCGCCCAGACAGGTTGCATCGAGCGCCGTCTCTACGGGCACATCGTCCTTCAGACGGACAAGCTCACGGCTAAGGCGCGCCTGATCGGCAAATTCAAGGAGCCGCTCTCGACGCATCTTCTGCTTGATAGTGTCCGCTTTTGACAGCAGCGTATCGAGATCGCCGAATTCGTCGATGAGTTGGGCCGCCGTTTTGACGCCAATGCCGGGAACGCCGGGGACATTGTCGGTGGAGTCTCCGGCCAGCGCCTGGACATCGACGACCCGGTCCGGCCCGACGCCGAATTTGGCGACAACTTCGTCGGGCCCAATACGCCGCTCATTGCCTGGCATTGGATCGTACATGGAGACGCCGGGACCGACGAGTTGCATGAGGTCCTTGTCGCCGGAAACCATCGTCACATCTGCACCCGCAGCGACCGCCTGCTTTGCGTAGGTCGCGATGAGATCGTCGGCTTCATAGCCTTCCTGTTCGATAGGCAGCAGACCGAAAGCGCGAACCGCCTCGCGGATCAGCGGAAATTGCGGCACCAGCTCTTCAGGCGGCTCATCACGGTTTGCCTTGTATTGATCATAAAGTTCATTGCGGAAACTTTCGCCCGAATGGTCGAAAATTACGGCGATATGGGACGGGCGGCCGTCGTCGATCCCATCGCGCAGGATCTTCCAGAGCATATTGCAAAAGGTCATCACCGCGCCGACAGGCGTGCCGTCCGAGCGCGTAAAACTGCGCCCGCGCGCCTGGGCGGCTTTAAACATCGCGAAATAAGCCCGGAAAATATAGGTCGATCCATCGATCAGGTAGACATGATCGCCCTTCTTGACCGGCTGCGGCTCAGGACAAGCGGTTTGCGTTTGGGAATCGCGTTCCATCGTCTGTGTCATGGCGCCACTATAGTCGTGGTTAAGGGCCGGTTAAAGCTGAAAGCCAAAGCTTCAAACGCTCATTTTTCGCGCGGCTGTAAAACCGAAACAACACCAATGTTGCTTATTTTAGCGGCCACACGACAAGAATGAGCGGCACGCTGATCGAGAGCACTAGAATTTCAAGCGGGAGGCCCATGCGCCAATAATCGCCGAAACGATAGCCGCCGGGGCCGAGGATCAGCGTATTGTTCTTGTGCCCAATCGGCGTTAGGAAAGCGCAGGACGATGCAATCGCAACGCCCATGAGAAACGGGTCAGGATTGACAGCCAGCCGGGTGGCGATATCTACTGCCACTGGCGCGGAAATCACCGCCGTTGCGGTATTGTTGATCATATCGGCAAACGCCATGGTCAGGATCATTAAAAGCGCCAGGATCACCATCGGCGAATAGCCCTCCGACAGTGCAACGAGCTGGCTGGCGACAAGTGCTGCGCCGCCTGTTGTCTCGAAAGCCTGACCGATCGGGATCAGCGATCCGAGCAGGATGATGACGGGCCATTCAATGTGATCGTACAGCTCGCGAATTGGCACGATACCCGTAAAGGCGTAGAGAACCACCGCTCCGCCGAGGACGATCGGTAGCTGCAAAAGTCCTGTACTGGCGAGCAGCACCGCCGCGCCGAAGATGAGGACCGCAAGGCGCGCTTTTTCCCGGTGAATGAGCTGAAGCCCGCGTTTTGCAAGCGGTAGACAGCCGAGCCTCGCGGTGGCTTCGCTTAAGGTATCCGTCGATCCCATCAGCAAAAGAATATCGCCGGCCTGAATCGTGAAGGCACGAAGCCTTTCGCGAACATTTTCGCCCTTGCGGGACACGCCGACAAGATTGACGGCATACCGGCTTCGCAGACGCAGGGACGCAACGGACTCTCCATCGATGACAGAGTTTTCAGGAACCACGACCTCAATCAGCGCCAGGTCGGCCCGGTTTCTCATATCAGGCGTTTTTGCCGCTCCCATATGCTCCAGGCTCAGTTTTCCCGCAAACTTCTCAATGCCGTCCGGGCCGCCCTGAACCAGCAGAACATCGCCTTCCTTAATCTTGGCACGCCGGCCCGATCCGGGCAGTCGCTCTTCATTGCGAATAAGGCCAATAACCTGGATTCCGTGAGTTTCGGCAAGACTATCGAGCGAATTGACGGCGTTTCCGACAGCCTTACTGTTGTGCGGGATTTCAAGCTCTGCCAGATAGTCGCCGATTTCGAAGAGCTGCTGCGCCGCGTTTCCCTGACGCCGCTCCGCCGGGATAAGGCGCCAGCCGATCAGCGTGATGAAAAGAATGCCCGCCGCCGCGCAGGCAAGGCCGACGGGTGCGAAATCGAACATGGCAAAAGGCTCGCCAACAGCTTGCGTCCGGTGTGTTGCAATGATGATGTTAGGTGGCGTTCCGATTAAGGTCACCATGCCGCCGAGCATGGTTGCGAAGGAAATCGGCATCAAGGTGAGCGCAGGACTCCGCTTGGCTTTGTTCGCAGCTTCGATATCGACAGGCATGAGCAGGGCAAGCGCAGCAACATTGTTCATGACCGTCGAAAGAGCCGCGCCCACGCCAGCCATCACCCCGATATGGATTGAGACCGGCCGGGAGGCATCGACAATGCGTGTGGTGATCAGCTCCACGGCGCCGGAATTTGTCAGACCGCGTGTGACGACGAGAACAAGAGCGACGATCACGGTTGCCGGATGTCCGAAACCGGTAAACGCATTATCGACCGGCACGACGCCGACGATCAGCGCGACAATCAGCGCTGAAAAAGCGACCAGATCGTAACGCCAGCGGCCCCAGATCAAGAGCGCGATGACGATTATCAATATGGCGAAAAGGATGGCTTGGTTCGAGGTCACCTCAGCACCTGTGAGAGCGAAGAATCAGAATGCTCTCAGATTACCCGATCAAGAACACAAATTCTGCGGCTCATTCACGGAAAGCTTTAGTATTATGCTTTTGATAAACCG
>CAZMAC010000108.1:0-8574 GCA_964564085.1 uncultured Hyphomicrobiaceae bacterium | reverse complement strand
AGGGGAAGCGTACCAGCGAGGCATTGCTACCGCTCTCCGATTCCCGGCTCAATGCGCGACATCACCGGCTTCGCCGCCGGTCAGCTTGCTTTTGCCGGTCTGCGAGAGCTGACGTTCGCGGAGCCAGACGTAAAGCCCGCTGCCCAGGACGATTGCCGCGCCGGTAAGAACCCAGAGATTGGGCGGATTATCGAAAATGATCCAGCTCGACGCCGTCATGTAAATCATTTGCGCGTTAATGAAGGGGGCAAGGACGCTTGCGGGGGCGAAACGATGCGCAATGGTCAGGCACTGATGTCCGGCCCAGCCGAACAGGCCGATCAGGCCGAACACGATCCAGTCGATTTGCACCGTGGGCCAATCCCAATTCATCAGTGCAAACGGTGCGATCCCGATCGTGGCGAGTGCGGCGGCATAAAATTGCTGTGTCGCGGTTGAGTCGATCCCGGCGAGTTTACGTGTGAGGATCGAATAAAAGGCCGCACAGAGTGCCGTGCCGATCGACAGAAATACGGCCGGGTGGAAGTCGGCGCTCCATGGCCGCGTCGCGATCAAGGCGCCGCAAAGCCCGACGACGATGGCGGCCCAGCGACGGACGCCGACATGCTCGCCGAGGAACGGGATCGAGAGAACGCAGATCCAGAGCGGAACGGTGAAGAAGATCGCAGCGGTGAGCGTTAAAGGCAGATAGAGAACGGCGAGAAAGTTGAGGACCGTCGATAACAGCAGCGCTGCGCCGCGCGCCGCTTCCAGCCAGGGCTTGCCTGTGACGAATAAACCGGCGCGCTGGGTTGGCAGAAACAGCGCGGCTACGAGAGCCATATGCACCGCATAGCGTACGAAAACGACCACCATCGGCGGCAGTCCTGCAAGAACGAGCCATTTCGCGCAGCTGTCGATGCCGGTGAAAAGCAGCGTTGCGAAAAGAATGAGGCCAATTCCAGTGAGGCGGCGATCTTCAACAGGGGCAACTCTCACAAGCGAGGCCGCGAATTTTGAATGGCATTTGCATGGATCGAAGAACGGATGGATTTGCGGGTTTTCAGTTTTTGACCGATCATGGCGCTAATCCCAGCGCATCGGCAAAGAACGTCTCGCGGCCGAAATTTCCCGATTTGAGCGCGAGCGCGAGTGGCGTGTCGTCCAAGGTGGCGCACCAGGGCACGCCCGGTGCGATCGAGCGGCCGACAGCCAGACGCGTTGCTCCGAGCGCCTGCGCCACCGCTCCCGATGTCTCACCGCCAGCAACGATGAAACGGCGGATACCGGCTTGCTTCGCTTCAACCGCGATGGCGGCTAGAGTCGCCTCGACATATTCGGCCGCTTTTGCCGCGCCGAGTTCGGCTTGGACGGTTTTGACAATCTCCGGCGGCTGCGTCGCGGAGACGAGCACCGCTTGCGCCGAATCGAGCTTTTCCAGTGTCGCCTTCGCTGTCCGTTGTCGTACACTGGCGCTGTCCGCTGCAATCTCACGTGGATCAAGCCGTAGCATTGCCCCGCCATCTGCCTCCCACCGATCGACTTGGGCGTTGCTAGCCTGGCTGCAGGATCCTGACAGCATCAATGCCGGTCCGCCGATCTCCGGCAGACGGTCCGATGGCTCGGCATCTCCGCCCGCGAGAATTTTCGCCATAGACAGACCGAGGCCTGACCCGGCCGTCACGAGAGGCATATCCCGCGTTGCTTCGGCCAGGGCGTCCAGATCCTCCTGGGTTAGTCCGTCGACCACGACATGCGCAACGCCGTCGCCGGCAAGCCTTCCAAGCTCCGCTTTGATCCCAGCCGCGCCTTGCCTGACAATCTCCCAACGCACGAGGCCAACTTTCGCGCCTGTCGAGAGCTGCGGCACGAGCACTCTGGTCAGATCGGAGTCGGTCATGGGAGTCAGCGGATGATTGCGCATGCCAGACTCCGACAAGAGCTCATGCCCGACGAAAAGCTTGCCCTGATAGATGGTGCGGCCATTCTCGGGAAAGGCAGGCGTATAGATCGTCTGCGAGGCGCCGGTCTCGGCCATCAACGCCTCAGCCACGGGCCCAATGTTCCCTCGCGGCGTAGAGTCGAAAGTGGAGCAGTATTTGAAGTAACAAATCCCCGCGCCAGCCTCAGCCATCCACCGCCAGCTTGCCACACTGTCAGACACCGCTGCATCGACAGGCGAAGTTCGCGACTTCAGCGCAACAACGACGGCCTGTGCTTCAGGGCAAGGATCGCCAAGGCCAGGCCGACCGAGTTGCAGAACCGTAGAAAGACCGCCGCGCGCCAACATGGACGCCAGATCCGTTGCCCCGGTGAAATCGTCTGCGACTGCGCCCAAAATCAGTTGCATTCAAGCCTCGCGTCGATCTGCTTGCTCTTTGAAATCTTCTCTCATTAAATCGAATTGGGAAAGCTGCAAAGGAGAGAACGATGGGACGCCTCACAGGAAAGACGGCCTTTCTAACCGCGGCAGGTCAGGGAATCGGAGCGGCGACGGCCCGCGCATTTGCTGATGAAGGCGCGCAGGTCCACGCCACGGATATTTCGGAGGACGGCCTTGCATCGTTGCGCAAAACGCATCCCACCATCGAAACGAGCCTTCTCGACATTCGCGATACCGCAGCGGTCGAAGCGGCTGCTGAGCGCGTCGGCAGGGTTGATGTTCTGTTCAATTGCGCTGGTTATGTTCATCAGGGAACCATACTCGACTGCGATGAGCCCGATTGGGATTTGTCGTTCGACCTCAATGTCAAATCCATGTGGCGCACGATCCGTGCCTTTCTGCCGCGCATGCTTGAGGCAGGCCATGGCTCCATCATCAATATGGCCTCTGTTGTTTCGTCCCAAAAAGGTGCGCCAAACCGGTTCGTCTACGGCGCCAGCAAGGCGGCGGTCATCGGACTGACGAAATCGGTTGCCGCGGATTACGTCACCCAGGGCATACGCTGTAACGCGATCTGCCCCGGCACGATCCAAAGCCCGAGCCTCGAAGAGCGAATTCATGCGCTGCCGGGCGGTTACGATGAAAATCGCGCAGCTTTCATTAAGCGTCAACCGATGGGCCGTCTCGGCACGGCAGATGAAATTGCGGCGCTTGCCGTTTATCTTGCCAGTGACGAAAGCGCCTTCATGACAGGAGGCGAAATCAAGATTGATGGCGGATTTGCGCTATAAAGCAGGTAAGGCGCTTTTGGCCTTGCGTGGAAGGAGCTTGCGCTGATCGTAATTAATGCGCTGATTTATGGAATAATTTTTGTGCCACTCCCTCATCTGTCTCAAATGGGTTGAAACTGGACGGATTCGCTTAATCAATTTGGTATCAGTTCACGGGACCAGACCAGCATCACATCGAGCACGAGGCCGGACATCATGCTCTCCTTGTGTCCTAAACACGATACTCGGCACGTTTGCCATGTGTGGGTTTGGCAGCGTTCACCGAAATCTCAATGAACGTAATGACACGTTGACTCGGTCTCATAATAGCGCTCTAGAAATATAGCGAAACGTCCTTGTGGCTTGACAAGCAGCCGGCGACTTCGATGGCGAGATCATCCGGCAGACGGCGCTGCTGGCGCAACCCGATCGTGTTCCGTATGGTCTCCTCATAGCGCTCCAAAGCTGGAAGAACGCTGGATGTCGCTGCCTGGCGCCATGCAACTTCTTCTTCAAATTTCTGCACAGCCCGGTCGATCGCCGCCAACGCGTCCGCTTTGCTCGGCGACCGTCCTCTCAGAGAACGGCGCGCATCGGACAATTCTGATTGTATGTCGCGTGCACCTTCGACCGAGCGCACTTGCCGGGCCACCTCCTGAGTTTTTTCGGCCGCGGCTTCGAAAGGATTGGCCTCGACAAACGCCTTCAATCCTCGGATGTCCTGTTCGAGCGCTATCAAATCCGGCGTGGCGCGCAAGATCGCGAGAGCTTCCTGCACGGGTTCGTAGGCGCGGTCAGCGTTGCGGCGATAAGCGTTTCTGGCCGTACTGTCTGCCTTGAGCAGATCCCGGAACGCCTTATGCTCACGCTCCCATTCCCCCGGAATCGTCGCCTGAAGCGCTTTGATCTCTTCCTGATTGCTCGCCAATTCACTTTCAAGCCGGCGCTTGAGGTCTTCATCGCGCGCCAGCCGGATATTGGTCTGCAGCTCGCTGTTGCTCGCCTCAAGCGACCTGATTTCCGATTGAATTTGGCGGACTTGGACGTGTAGCGGCCGGTAGGCGTCTTCATTGGCAGCAATTTTTTCGTCGGCTTCTTTGATGGCCGCGATCAAACCGAATGTTTTTTCCGCATTATCGAAGCTTGTCAGCAGGTTCTTTTCGAGCCTGTCAGGAAGAACGCTGAGATTCGCGCTCCGAGCGGTCTCAACCGCTGACCGGATCGTGCCTTCCTGGGCCTGATAGATTGGGAACAGCTCGCTCTCAATGCAGCCCTGCAGCTTTGGATTGATCGGTGGCGGGGCTGTCTCGGAGGTGAGCGAAAGACGTGTCGGCAAATAATTCACCAGCGGCGGATTATAGGCGACGATCACCAGCGCAAAGAGTTGGAGAATGATAAAGGCGATGACGCCCTTATACATCGAGAGCGTCTGCACGGCGGCCGGTGCGACGCCGCGTAGATAGAACAGCGCGAAGCCGAAGGGCGGCGTCAAGAAAGATGTCTGGATATTCAGGCCGATCATCACGCCAAGCCATACGGCTGTGACATTCGCGCCCGGATCGGCAAGCAGGATCGGCGCGACAATCGGGACGACAACGACCGCAATCTCAATGAAGTCCAGGAAAAATCCCAGGACGAAGATCACAGCCATCACGATGATGAACTGTCCCCAGAAACCGCCCGGAAGGCCGGTCAGGAAGTCCTTGACGAGTTCCTCGCCGCCGAAACCGCGAAAAGCGGCCGTCAACATGGCAGCGCCGATCAGGATGATAAACACCAAAGAGGTCGTTTTCGCCGTGTCGACCGTGACAGCGCGCAGCGTGTCTTCGACTTTGAAAGCCCGCCAACCGCTCCAGATCAGCGAAACCAGGAGCAAGGTGACGGCGATAGAAGACACGATGAGCGCCAAACGGTCCTGTTCCGTGGCGATATTTTTAATATTGACAGGATTGATCCGTGCAATGACGAAAATTACTATGAGTGAAATCACGGCCAGGATCGCCGGCCAATAAGTGCGGGGGCGTCCGTCATAGAGGCGGTATCCGGCCATAATCAATGCGCCTGCAGCGCCGATCGCTCCGGCCTGATTGACGGTGGCGATGCCGAGAATGATCGAGCCGAGAACCGCAAAAATAAGAGCCAAGGGCGGAACGAGCGCCATGATGACGCGGCCCACAAATTGCCAGTCATATTTGCCGTCGTAGGGAACCGTGGGCGCGACGTTCGGGCGAAGAAAGGCAATGACGCCGATAAACAGCATGTAGAGCGCGACGAGGACCAAACCGGGCAGCAGCGCACCGAGAAACATTTCGCCAGCGCTCGTGGAGCTGAGATCGAATTGGGACGGCATCAGCAACTCGCCCGTGTTCTCCTTGAAGAGCGCTTTTCTCGCTGTGCTGGCCTGATCGGTCGCACTTGCAAGCTGGTCGGCCAGAATGATGAGCACGATGGACGGCGGAATGATCTGTCCCAATGTGCCCGAAGCCGCGATCGTCCCCGTTGCAAGTGAATGCGAATAATTATTGCGCATCATCGCCGGCAGTGAGATCAGCCCCATCGCCACCACCGTCGCGCCGACAATGCCGGTCGTGGCCGCAAGCAGAGCGCCGACGAAAACCACCGACATACCAAGACCGCCCCGGATCGGGCCGAAAAGCTGCGCCATGGTGATCAGCAGATCTTCCGCAATGCGCGAACGCTGCAGCATGATGCCCATGAAGACGAAGAGCGGGATGGCGATCAGCGTATCTCGTTCGACCTCCCAATAGACGCCGCGGAAGTTGGTGATGCCCGCCGTGAGCCAGGTGTCGGGCCCGCCTTGCGCAAAATAGGCATCGACATTGCCGGCAAAGAGATATCCGGCCAGTGCGGCCAGGCCAATTGTGACAACGGCGGATCCGGGGAGCGCAAAGGCGACCGGATAACCGGAGCCGAGCGCAAACGCCATGAGAAAAATGAGCAGAAATAGAAAGAAGAGCTCCATAATCCCCCATTGCCCCGTTTGTCTTAGTGTGCGCCTGCCGGTGCTACAGTGCGTTTATTTGGCTCACCGCGATAGTCGGCGATGCCTTCAAGAAAAAAGCCAATGAACTGAATGAACATCGTGATTGCAAAGATGCCCAAAAATCCAGCCATCCAATATTTAACATACATGCCGAAGCCGGTTTGCGTGGTTTCGAAGATCAGGAGCGGCCCGTTAATAATCGCGGACTTGCTGCTCATACCGATGTCGATAATCACAAGGCAGACGGATACGCCGAGCAAGATCGAGCCGACCGCATTAACGAGGCCTTTCGTCTTCTGGCTGAAGGATGAGTAGAGCACATCGACCCGCACATGCCCTTCCTCAATGAGCGTGTAGGCGCTAGCGAACAGAAACAGCGCCGCATACCAGAAGCGGACGAGGTCGGCCATAAAGGCCTGCTCGTAGGAAAAGATAAACCGTGTAATGACGATCAGCAGCTCAGCGAGTACGACAAGAAGCGCGAGCCAGGGAAATCCAAGCCCGCGGTGGAAAAGTGCAATCAGGATGGCGAGAGCCAGCATCGGGAAATGGACGTAGTAACCGCGATAGCTTGAACGGCCGAGATCTGTCGCCATTTGCTCACCGAAAAGACCGGGTAGCAAATCTTCCACGCGAAGGAAGGAGACGACCATATCGGCAAGCCCGATCAGCAGGACGGCCCAGAAGGCGGCCCGGACGATAAAGGCGGTAATCGCATAGATTCTGTAGACATCCGGTCTCAGAAGCGCTGCGGGTGTCCTCAAAACATAGCCAAAAGCGATGATAAGGCCGATGATGTAAAAACCGGCCTGCAGCCATGCGAAGGCGGAACCGTCTGAAAAAATGGTGAGGGGGCCAGGCCAATCCTGCCAATAAATCAAGTAGTTATTCAGCAGAAAAGCGAAAATCGCCGCGATCATCCCCCAGGCGAACAATCGGGACACGATCACAGATAAATCCTGACGGTCAGGCGCAGACGAAGCGGTCACGATATTCGTCCATGGCTCTCATTAAGGCTTTTCTATTTATGGCAGGACGAGGCGGAGCTGGAAAGCCCCGCCTCGCTTATCTTGCAGAAAATTAGTCGAATTTTAGCTATCGATGCCGAGAACGCGGTTTCTTTGGATGGTATAAGCCGTATCGGACAATGCGATCCACTTACCAATTTCGCCGCGTGCCTTTCCAAAGCTCTCGTGAATTTTTTCGGCAAGTGGGCTGTGCTGCCTAACTTCGTCGAAGACTTCTTCAGCGGCTTGACCGAAGCTGTCATAGATTTCATCGTTGAATTTGCGAAGCTGCACGCCGTGTTCATTGATGAGCCTGGTGAGATAGACACCATTATTGGCATTCGTCTCTGCCATCTGGCGCGAATTTTCTTCGTTACAGGCCGTTTCGATGATCGCCTGCTCGCTTTTGGTCAGCCCGTCCCACCACGACTTGTTCATACCGAGACAAAGTTGCGATGCCGGCTCATGCATGCCTGGATAATAATAGAACTTCGCGGCTTCATAAAACTTCATGAAGAAGTCGTTGTAAGGTCCGACCCATTCCGTCGCGTCGACAGCGCCGGACACCAGGTTTTCGTAGATCTGGCCGCCCGGCAGGGACACCGGAGACGCGCCAAGCTTGGCCATAACGTCGCCGCCAAGGCCCGGAATACGCATTTTTAGGCCTTTGAGATCGTCAGCCGTCTCAATTTCCTTGTTGAACCAGCCGCCCATCTGAACGCCGGTATTACCGCATGGGAAGCCTTTGATGCTGAACTCGGCTGCAAGCTCGTCGTAGAGCGCCTGGCCATCGGCGTATTTCATCCAGGCATCCATTTCCGAAAAGACAAAGCCGAATGGAACCGCTGTGAAATAAGCCCAGCCAGGGTGCTTACCTTTCCAGTAATAGTCAGCCGCGATGTAAGCCTGTGAGTTGCCGGCCGCGACTTCATCCAGAGAGTCGAAAGCACCGACTTTTTCTCCGGCGGCGAAGTAAGTGACGTCAATGCGGCCTTCCGTCAGTTCAGGTATGCGTTCCGCCAGTCGTTGGGCGCTCGTTCCAAGGCCCGGAAAATCTCGCGGCCAAGTTGAAACGATAACCATTTCTTTCTTGGCTTGTGCAATTGCTGGGGCGGCAAGCGTAGTTGCGGCGGCGGTTGCACCCGCGCCGATACCTGCCTTCTTAATAAACGTCCGACGATCCATGCCAGATCTCCTCCTTGAACGAGCCTTTACGATTTAATGAGCCTGTATGATGCATCTTCGGAATTGCTCTCACACAAACTACGCCACTCTTGCTTAACGAAAATTGGCGGACTTATAAAGAGCTATATCCATCAGACGCCATGTAAATCTCGTTTGAAATAATCAGAGGTTGCGATATTTGGGCAAATTTTGCGCTAGTGGAGCGACTTTGACATTTGATACCCATTCGCAGCACGCTTCGTTTTC
>CAZMAC010000107.1:0-8592 GCA_964564085.1 uncultured Hyphomicrobiaceae bacterium | reverse complement strand
AAAAGTGGCCCTTCCGGTTTTGCGAAAAAACTCTGCGAAAACAAAGAAATCTAAGTAGGCATTCGTTGGGCAACCAATGAATGCCTACTTAGCGATTGTATGGTGTTGAAAATGTCCCTGGAAATGCTTCCCCCCATATCCCGGCATATCTGGGAGCAAAAATACCGTTTTAAGAGCGAGGACGGCGGCGCGGTTGAAGGCTCAATCGAGGAGAGCTGGCGCCGTGTTGCGCAGGCCGTCGCTCAAGCCGAGCCCGAGCCTTTACGCGCGGAATGGGAAACGAAATTTTACGATGCGCTCGCCGATTTTGAATTCCTGCCGGCCGGACGCGTCCTGTCCGGCGCCGGGACCGGCCGCAATGTGACGCTGTTCAACTGCTTTGTCATGGGCCGTATCGAGGACGACATGGCCTCGATTTTCGAAAGCGTGCAGGAAGCAGCTCTGACCATGCAGCAGGGCGGGGGCATCGGCCAGGATTTCTCCACCCTTCGTCCGAAAGGCGCACCGGTCAAAGGGGTCGGCGCGGATGCCTCGGGGCCGGTCAGCTTCATGGATGTCTGGGATGCAATGTGCCGGACGATCATGTCCGCCGGGTCGCGGCGCGGTGCGATGATGGCGACGCTGGCCTGCGATCATCCCGATATCGAGGCCTTTATCGAGGCGAAAGCCGATCCGGCACGGCTGCGGAATTTCAATCTTTCGGTTCTTGTGAGCGACGCCTTCATGGAGGCGGTCGAAAAAGATGCTGCCTGGAATCTCGTCTTTAACGAACGGGTTTACAGGACGCTCCCCGCCCGCGCACTTTGGGACAAGATCATGCGCTCGGCCTATGATTACGCCGAGCCGGGCGTGATCTTCATCGACCGCATCAACAGCCAGAACAATCTGAGCTATTGCGAGACGATCCACGCAACCAATCCCTGCGGCGAACAGCCATTGCCGCCTTATGGCGCGTGCCTGCTCGGCTCGATTAATCTGGCGCGGCTGATCCGAAATCCGTTCGCTGAGTCCGCAGCGCTCGACGAGCGGCGGCTTGCCGAACGCGTCGCCATCGCAGTCCGCTTTCTCGACGATGTTATCGACGTTTCAAATTTTCCGCTGGAATCTCAAAAGCGCGAAGCCCAGGCGAAACGACGCATTGGTTTAGGCGTTACGGGGCTTGCTGATGCGCTGATCTTTTGCCGCAAACGCTATGGCTCGGGGGCAGCGGCAAAGCTTGCGGAGCGCTGGATGGGAATCATCGAGGATGCCGCCTATCGTGCAAGCGCAAAGCTTTCAGAGGAAAAGGGCGCGTTCCCGCTTTATGATCCGGCGCGGTTTGCTGAAAGCTCGCTCTTTGGCCGCCTGGCTCCGGAAACACGTGAGCTTATCCGGCGCAACGGCCTTCGCAATGGGCTGCTGACCTCGATCGCGCCAACAGGCACGATTTCGCTGCTCGCCGGCAATGTGTCGAGCGGTGTCGAGCCCGTCTTTGATTTTGCCTATGAACGGCGGGTTCTCGAACAAGATGGCTTGGCGCGAACCGAGCGGGTTGAGGACTATGCCTATACGCGGTTCCGGCAAGCCTTCGGGCCGGATACGCCTTTACCGGATTATTTCGTCTCGACTCAAAATTTGACCCCTGCGGACCATTTGCGGATGCAGGCCGCTCTTCAGCGCCATGTCGATGCCTCGATCTCCAAGACCGTGAATTGTCCTGAAGGTCTGAGCTTTGAAGATTTCAAGGCGCTCTATCGCGATGCTTACGCGATGGGCCTGAAAGGGTGCACGGCTTACAGGCCGAATGCGATTACAGGCAGCGTTCTGACCGCATTACCGCCCGCGCAAATGCAACCGGTGCCTGAGATACCGGAACCTATGCCTGCCGCGCCAAGCAACCGCCTGTTCTTGACCGCTGACACCAGCACCGGAACGGCTGACGTGGTCTATATGGCAAAGCCTCTTGAGCGGGATCCGGTCCTGTCAGGCTGTACCTATAAGCTCAAATGGGCGGATTCCGACCATGCCATTTTCGTCACGATTAATGACATCGTCACAGATGGCCGCAAGCGGCCATTCGAAATTTTCATCAACTCGAAAAATCTGGAGCATTATGCCTGGACCGTCGCGCTCACGCGTATGATCAGCGCTGTGTTCCGGCGCGGGGGCGATGTGTCTTTCGTGGTCGATGAGCTGAAGGCGGTTTTCGATCCGCGCGGCGGGCAGTGGTCAGGCGGCCGCTATGTTCCCAGTCTGCTTGCCGCCATCGGGGATATTATCGAGCAGCATATGATCGGGATCGGCTTTCTTCAGGTCGAAGGCGGCGCTGCCAGCGAAGAAGACACGCCCCGTAAAGCAGCGGTTGCCGGTGAGATCGCCCCGAAAGCCTGTCCGCGATGCGGGTCTTTGGGCCTGATTTTTGCCGAAGGCTGCCTGCAATGCCGCGATTGCGGCTATTCGAAGTGCGGCTGACGCAGAATGCCATCCACCGCGACACGCTTTAGCGTGCATCGCTTCGGACGGTCTTCGTATAATGATTGACGTGTAAGTTTTCGCATATTTCATCGACAACCTGAACCCGATTGCGCCCATTATTTTTGGCTTGATATAGCGCGATGTCAGCACGTTTCATGAGGCTGTCGACGGTGTCGTCGCTTTGCCAGTGACTTACGCCGAGGCTGCAGGTTATTCGCAATGGTCCGCTTTCGCTTTCGAATTCGAGGCCGGCGCAGCAAAGCCGCAAATTTTCCGCAATCGCAAGCGCCTGCACTCTTGTACAATCGGGTAGAATGACAGCGAATTCTTCGCCGCCCAAGCGCCCGGTAATGCCGTCGACTTTCGCTATTTGGCCGGCAAATCCTTTAATAACCTCGTCCCCGAATTGATGGCCGAACGTGTCGTTAATTCTCTTGAAATGATCGATGTCCAGCATGATTGCCGAAAGGGGCTGTGAGCCTTCCTCGCTTTCCAGCAGCTCGTTTAAGTATGAAAAGAACGCCCCCCGATTTAACAATCCGGTCAGAACATCGGTTTCCGCAATTTGCAGCAAACGAAGCTGAGCTTCGTGCAAACGCGATACCACGCGCAGGCGCGCAAAGAGCTCCTGCGGCCGGATTGGCTTCATCACGAGATCGTCCGCGCCGCAATCCAATGCCTGCGCAACATTATCTGAGTCATGGGCCGAACTCATAACCAGGACATAAAGCGGCCGTTTTACAGAAGCGAGAAGTCGCGCATACCAGCACAATTCCAGGCCAGTCAGGGGAGAAACTTCGAGGCTGGTGATCAGCAGGGTGACCGCTTTATTACCGCGAATGTAAGCGAGAGCCTCACACGAATCGCTGAAAATGCTGACCTGGTCTCCCCGCTGCAGCATTTGCTCGGCAAGCAGCTTTTGAACGACGCGGCTGGGATCGACAATGACGCTATGCATAGGGTAACAGCCAAATCCTACGTAAACGGCCGGTAAAGGAGGCTACCGCACCAGATGGGGCTTTAGGCGATACCCGCTAATATCTAACAGGCCAGCTCTAAGTTACTGTTAATGCAGAGCACATTGTGAAAGGCGGGCGACGGTCGCTTGTGACGGTCGCTTGCCATGGCACTCGCACCAGGATCTGTCCGCCCTGCCTCTCTCATGCGGGGGGAACGGCCCCGCAAATGAACCGCTTATTAAGGGGATAAAGCTGCGTCTTCTCCCAGCTCTGCCGCCCCGTGTCGAAGCCCATGCACTGATCCGGCTGCCGCGCGGGCGCGAGATAAAAACCGTAACCTCGGGCGTTCCAGCTACAAAGCTTTCGCGATAATCACTTCTGACGGTATGGCGGTGCTCACGACCACCTCTTTATGGACAATCCGCCACTGATTTTCAGGCATCAGGTCTGAAAGAATAAGGGGACGGCAGCCACCCACCATGGCTGGCCTCAGTTTCTGTATCCATTCCCATATTTTGCTCGTTACCCCCGAAACAGGACCGGTCCCTTTTGTCAGTCCGGCAACACAAAGCAATCCGTCTTTCATTATAACACGATGCGATCCGTTGAGGGCTGCGCTTATATCCATCAGGCTAAGCAGATCAAAAACATAAGTGCTAATAACTCTGTCAAAGGTCCCGCCATAAGCGGTGAAGTCAAAATCTCCGTGGCTTTGATGGACGACTGCCCGCCCGGCCCAGGGTTTGAGTCTTTCACGCGCGAGATCGGTCATCGTGGCGCTCAGATCGATGCCAACATATCGCGCCGTTGCGGGCAGATGATTTGATAACAGCCAAGCAGCGAGCCTGCCCGTTCCGCAACCAATTTCGAAAACGGATTGTGCGCTTTCAAATCCGCCATGAGCGATCAAAGCCTCGAGCGGAGCGTCTTCGTAAAATCCTTGACGGTCTTGTTTGGCGCCGAAACGGTCATAGAATTTCCGCGCATCGTCTCGATTAAGCGTGGATGTCATCGTTTGTTTTACGCGCGGTTACAGTTAGGGATAGAACATGAAAATCAAAGATCTTGGCATCGCTGATTTGCTTTTCATCCGCAAATTTACGAATGACAGCCTCTGGAATATTGATGCGACGTTCTGCCTTGACGTCCACATCCGTAAAGCCGGCGTTTGAGATCAATTGCAGATAGTCTGCCTTTGGCATCGCCCCGGCAACGCATCCGGCATAAAGTTCACCGATCTGCGTCGTCCAGTCTGGCAGGGCTTTTGAGACGACGGTATCTGAAATACAGAAATGGCCTCCAGATCTCAAAACTCTGTGTATCTCGCCAAACGCCCGTGCTTTGTCAGGCACGAGATTGAGCACGCAGTTTGAAATGACAACATCGACGCTACCGGTTTCCACCGGGAGATTTTCGATTTCGCCAAGCCTGAATTCGACATTGTCATAGCCAAGCTTTTCGGAATTGGCGCGCGCTTTAGCGATCATTTCGGACGTCATATCAACGCCGATGACACGGCCATTTTCACCGGTTTCACGGCGTGCGATAAAGGCATCCACGCCCGCGCCCGATCCCAAATCGAGAACAGTATGTCCGGGCACGATGCCAGCATGTTCGACCGGCAGTCCGCATCCAAGGCCCAGATCAGCGCCAGCAACATAGCCGTCTATGCCCTTATAAGCGTCGCCGATCATATTGAAATCGCCGCTACCGGATTCTTCTTTTGTGCAACATGCCGGCTCGCAACACTCCATCTCTGCGCCTTTGGCAATTTCGGCATATGTCTTGCGAACGAATTCGCGCAAGTCGTGATCTTTGTGAGGCACTGTCTAACCTTTCAACAACAGGATTCTAGCTTTCCAAACAAGGCTTGGGTCTTTTCCCTCAGGAGGGCGATGGCTTGGGGGTCGATGCAGTAACAGGATCTTTGGCCATTCACCGTCCCGATGATCAGCCCGGCCTCTTTTAGCACTCTCAAATGCTCCGAGACGGTGGCTTGGGACAACGGCAGATGTTTTACAACTTGGCCGCACATGCAGGTCCCTCGTTCCGCTAAATATTGTAAAATCGCCAAACGGGCTGGGTGAGCAAGTGCCTTACAAGCTGCCGCGAGAGGTTCAAAATTTTCGAGACTTCGTGTATCACGCATCATCGATCGTATATCGACGATAAACGATAAGTCAATCCAAACCTGAAACTTGACTAAATTTTCGCCGAGGCGCGTATCAGGGGTAAAGCCGCGTCTTCCGCCAGCTCTGCCCCGCCGCGCCGCGCCGGAAAATGATGCGGTCATGCAAGCGGACTGGCCGGTCGTGCCAGAACTCGATCTCGACGGGCTCAAGGCGAAAACCGGACCAATGAGGCGGGCGCGGAATTTCGCCGACAGCATATTGCGCCGTGTAGCGGGCGACTGCCTTTTCCAGCGCGAATCGGCTTTCCAGCGGCCGAGATTGCGCAGACGCCCAGGCGCCGATCCGGCTGCCGCGTGGGCGCGAGGCAAAATAGGCATCGGCTTCAGCCTCGCTGACCTGCTCGACCGGACCGCGCACGCGCACCTGCCGCCTCAGACTTTTCCAATGAAAGCAAAGCGCAGCTTTCCCGGATGCCAACAATTCGCGGCCCTTGGCGCTCTCGAAATTGGTGTAGAACACGAAACCGTCCGCCGCGAAGTCCTTCAGCAGCACCATACGGACGTTCGGCAGTCCTGTTTCGTCCACTGTTGCCAGCGCCATCGCATTCGGATCGTTGATTTCTTTCGCCTTGGCATCCTCGAACCAGGACGCAAAAAGCGCAAACGGCTCGTCTTCCCCCGCGAAATCGGGGGCTTGAGGCGCATTTTCATAGCTGGGATCAGGCTGATCTGTCATAATCGTTTGTAGATTGGAGAAACAGGTTTCAGGATAATATCTTACCATCTTATTGTCTCCCCAATCCTTGGTTTATTTTGCTAAATCCTCATAGCGAAACGACAAAGTGCAGGCGGACTTCCCAGGATTGTCGCCGCAGGGCTTTTTGTCTGGCAGTATACCGCTGGACGCAAAACGTGTTTTGTGTAGGATGCCCGCGATCCTTAAACGCGGAGGGAACAGGTGAGCGAAAATGGTCAGCTGATGAGCGGTAAGCGCGGCCTCGTTATGGGGGTTGCGAATAACCGGTCTATTGCGTGGGGCATTGCCAAGAGTGCCGCCACGCAAGGTGCCTCGCTCGCCTTCACCTATCAAGGCGAGGCGTTGAAAAAGCGCGTTGAGCCTTTGGCGGCGGAAGCCGGATCTGACATCGTATTGCCTTGCGATGTCACTGACGCAGCTTCGATCGACACCGTTTTCGATACGCTCCGGCAGAACTGGGGAACGCTCGATTTCCTTGTCCACGCGATCGCCTATTCCGACAAGTCCGAGCTGGACGGCCGTTATGTCGATACGAGCCAGGAGAATTTCAGCAAAACCATGCTGATCTCATGTTATTCCTTTACCGCGATTGCACAGCGCGCGGAAAAGCTAATGCCCGATGGCGGCGCCATGCTGACGCTGACTTATTATGGGGCCGAGAAAGTCATGCCCCATTACAACGTCATGGGCGTTGCCAAGGCCGCGCTCGAAGCCAGCGTGCGCTATCTCGCCGCCGATCTTGGCAAACAGAACATCCGGGTCAACGCAGTTTCGGCCGGACCGATCAAGACGCTGGCTGCCTCCGGGATCAGCGATTTTCGCTATATATTGAAATGGAATGAGTATAATTCTCCAATGCGCCGCACTGTTTCGATCGAAGATGTCGGCGGCGCCGGACTTTATTTGATTTCTGATCTCAGTCGTGGTGTGACGGGAGAGGTCCATCATGTCGATGCCGGTTATCACGTCGTGGGCATGAAGGCCGAAGACGCACCAGATATATCCGTGGCGATGAAGAACGGAGAGTGACGACAAATGCATCCCATGAGGCTGATAACCTACGCCATCCTGATAAGTGTAGTCACGCTTATGGCGATGGGCGGTATTGGGTTTTATGTCGGCTACTCCGCCGGACGCGGCGATATGGAGGAGCTGAAAACCTTAATCGCCGCAGGTGGATCGGAGGAAAGTGCAGCCGCAATCGCCGAGATATTGAAAAATCAATCTGGCGGCGAGACCGCATCGGCGCCGCAGGTCGATCTCGGACCTGTGCTGGATGAAATCCGCTCGATAAACACCCAGCTCGGCAAGCTTGAAGAGCGTGCAGCCGAACAGCCGCTGGGGTCGAGCGGGAGTCTCGATCAGGCCAACGCCGATCCCGCCGTTCAGCAAGAGTTGACGAGAGTGAAAAGCCTCCTCGCCGAGTCCAATCAGGAATATCAGACCTGCCAACAGAATCTTACAAGCCTTCAGACGCGATTTGAGGAGTTGAAAACTGGAGCCCAGCAGGTTTCGCTACCCAATGGCTCGGGCCAACGGAATGATGCGGGCTCCGTCGTCCTGTTCGACAATGTGCTGCTGTCGCGCAACACAAACAAACTTTATCAGGATGTCGATGTGGCGCTCAGTCTCCGCTCCGTTGCCTCGCGTTCGGCGCGGATTGCGGTCAATCAGCAGACGCTCGGTATCTCCTTCGGCCAGCGGAAAATCTTCCAGCATCGCGATGTGACTTGCGAGCTGGTGCTGATGGAGACCGATCTGGAAGGTAGCAAAGCGCGCTTCAGTATCGCGTGTAAGCGGTAATCGCCGTCTATGCCGCTTATCTACTTCCTGCGCCACGGCCAAACGGACTGGAACGCTAATAAGCGATTCCAGGGACAGCTCGACATTCCCCTCAATGACACAGGGCGCGGCCAGGCCACGCGAAACGGTCGGACCCTAGCGAAAATCCTTACGAATGCGTCTGATTTTGACTTCGTTTCAAGCCCCTTGTCCCGCGCAAGCGAGACGATGGAGATCGTGCGGCATGAGCTTGGCCTTGACCCGAAAACCTACCGCACGGACCTGCGTCTCCGCGAAATTCATGTCGGCGACTCGCAAGGACGTTGGGCGCGGGATATCACCTATGACCCTGAGCGCAGCCGCGACCCCTGGAATTTCGTCCATCCCGGCGATGGCGGCGAAAGCTACGCCTTGTTGTCGGCGCGTACTCTTGCCTGGTTCGCCGAGGTTAACCGCGACACGATCGTAACGGCCCATGGCGGCGTTATGCGCTGTCTGAGACGCCATAT